>CANGQA010000005.1 GCA_947455995.1 Hyphomicrobiales bacterium
CAGGCAAGATTTTTTTGCCCGTAAGACGGAATCTGGCGGCTGATGGCACTGTGGAACAATAAAGAATTTTTCGGCCCTGATGCGCCGGTTCTCAAACGCTTGCTGGGCGAGAATTTCCGCCGTTTTGCAACCCGCTATGCCGTGGCCTTTGCATTGATGGGGATTGTGGCGGCGGCAACGGCGGCCAGCGCCTATCTGATGAAAGACCTGATCAACAAAGTGTTCATTGATCGTGATCCGCATTTCATGCTGATCATCTGCTTATCAGTGGTGGTGATCTATACGGCCAAAGGCCTTGCTGCCTATGGGCAGGAAGTGATCCTGTCGCGGATCGGCAACAGGATTGTCGCAGATACGCAGGTTCGGCTGTTTGATAGCGTGTTGCGGCAGGATCTGGCGTTTTTCCATTCGATGGGCACGGCGGAGCTGATCACGCGGCTGACGCATAATGCGCGGGCCGCCAGTTCTGCGCTCAATATGATTGCCACCTCGCTGGGCCGTGATGCGCTGACGGTCATAGGCCTGGTCGGTGTGATGATTGTGCAGGACCCTTTGCTGACAGCGATTGCGCTGATCGGTGTGCCGCTGCTGTTTCTGGCGGTCTCTAAATTGCTGAAACAGGTGCGTAAATTGTTTCGCCGCGAGGTGGATACGGTCTCGCGTCTGGTCGCGATCATGCAGGAAACGGCCCACGGCATCCGCATCGTGCGGGCCTTCAGGCTGGAAGAAGCCCTGCGGGGCCACATGCGAACGGCTGTGGCCGATATGGAGGACCTTTCCAACCGTATGGTGCGGGCGCAAGCGGGTGCCAATCCGCTGATCGATACGCTGGGCGGCATTGCGGTGGCACTGGTGGTGGCCTATGGCGGTTGGAGCGTGATCTATAACGGGGCGACGCCCGGTGAATTTTTTGCCTTTATCACGGCCTTGCTGATGATGACCGATCCGGCGCGCCGTCTGGCGCGGCTCCACCTCAATCTGGCGGGTGCTGCGGCGGGTGTGCGCATGCTCTACGAGCTGATCGATCAGGTGCCACAACAGCAGGACTTTGAGGACGCAGTCCCTTTGGTGATTTCTGAGGGCAGGGTCAGTATCGATCAGGTCCATTTCGGCTATGATCCTGACAAGCCGGTGCTGAACGGGGTCAGTTTTGTCGCGGAACCCGGCAAATTGACAGCTTTGGTGGGGACCTCTGGCAGCGGCAAATCGACCATTTTCAATCTCTTGTTGCGCTTCTGGTCGCCTCAGGCCGGACAGGTGAGGATTGATGGTATTGATCTGGCCAAGATTCAGGCTGCGAGCCTTTATGACCAGATTGCACTGGTATCGCAGGATGTGTTCTTGTTCGATGGCTCGGTGGCCGACAATATCCGGCGTGGCCGTCCCGATGCCAGCGACTCCGAGGTGATCGAGGCCGCTCAATCGGCCCGCGCGCATGAATTTATCGAGCAGTTGCCCAATGGCTATGGCACGAATGTTGGTGAATTCGGCGGTAAATTATCGGGTGGGCAACGTCAGCGGATTTCGATTGCCCGCGCATTTTTGAAAAACGCCCCCATCCTTCTGCTCGATGAGCCGACTTCGGCGCTGGATGCTGAGTCGGATGCAGCGATTGGCGAGGCCCTGGCACGCTTGTCTCAAGGGCGTACCACTATTCTGATTGCCCATCGGTTCACGACCGTTACACAGGCCGATCACATTTATGTGATGGAACAGGGGCATGTGATCGAACACGGCACCCATGTTTCTTTGCTGTCGCAACAAGGCATTTATGCGCGGTTGAACCAGTTGCAATCCACCACCGCGGGCTTGCCCGACATCCGCAATGCCAGCCTGTCCGAGAGGGCCGTCTGATGGAGACGACATTCAAATCCGTTATTGTCAGGGTGCATGATCTGGCTATGACCATGCTTGCGGTCATGGCAGCCTTTGCACTGCGTTTCTCAGAAGCGGAACTGACCCGACGTCTGCCCTATATCGGGACGGCACTGCCCTTGGTCGGCATTTATGCTCTGTTCGTCTACAATCTTTGCGGGCTCTATCAAGGCCGCTGGCGTTTTGCCTCTATCCCCGATCTGGTCCAGATCGTGCGGGCCAGCGCCGTGATGGCGCTGTCTATGCTGGTGGCAGATTACGTTCTGATTTCCCAAAATTTTTACGGCACTTTTTTTGTCGGCAAAATGACTATCATGCTCTATGCGGTTTTACAGGTGATGGCGCTTGGCGGACCACGCATGGCCTATCGCTATTGGCGGCTGCGGCGGGTCACAGGATCGGCAGGACGTGAAACCCGCACTCCTGTGCTGGTGATCGGCAAGCAAAACGAGGCCGACTCCATTTTGCAGGCCATCGAGACCCAAAGCCTGCAAGGGGTTTATGCGCTGGGGATATTGACACCGAAAGAGACCCAACGTGGCGAGACCATCCGAGGGGTCAGGATTTTGGGTTCTGTGGCGGAACTGGATCGGATTGTCGATGATTTTTCTGCTCAAGGCATTAAAGTTGGCCGTCTGATTGCCACCGCTTCCGCATTGGTTCCCGAGGCCGAACCGGAGAGGCTGCTGTCAGCCGGACGGCGACTGGCTTTGCCGATCTGGCGTCTCCACCAGACTTTGGAAGATGGCGGGAGTGCGTCCCAGTTGGCGCCGATTGACATCGAGGCCTTGCTGCTGCGCGACAGTGTGACCATTGATCGCAAACGGCTTGCAGGATTGATTACGGGTCAACGCATTGCCGTGACGGGCGGCGGGGGATCAATCGGCAGTGAGTTGGCCCAGCGGGCGGCTGTTTTAGGGGCAGCCGAGGTGTTGATTATCGAGAACGCTGAACCGCTTTTGCACCAAGTACTGGAATCTTTTTCGCGTCTGACGATTGCCGGTACGATCAGCGGCGCATTGGCCGATATCCGTGATCGGGCACGGATGATGCGTGTGCTGGCCGAGTTCAGACCTGATCTGGTGATCCATGCTGCGGCCCTCAAACATGTGCCCTATCTGGAAGCCGATTGGGGCGAGGCGATCAAAACCAATATTGTCGGCTCGATGAATGTGCTGGATGCGGCTGTGGCTGCTGGAGCCAAATCGGCGGTGATGATTTCAACAGACAAGGCGATTGACCCGGTTTCGATCTTGGGGGTGACCAAGCGATTTGCCGAGCTTTATGCGCAATTGCTTGATCAGGAGACACAGGCAACGCGGGTGATTTCGGTGCGTTTTGGCAATGTGCTGGGCTCGAACGGTTCGGTGATTCCGAAATTCCGCGCCCAGATTGCTGCAGGTGGACCTGTGACTGTCACTGATCCCGATATGGTGCGCTATTTCATGACGGTGCGCGAGGCATCCGAGCTGGTATTGTCTGCGGCTTCACATGCTGTGACCAGTGAACGGTCCAAGCAGTCCCCATCGGTCTATGTGTTGAAAATGGGCCAGCAGGTTCGCATTGTCGATCTGGCCGAGCAGTTGATCCGCCTCTCGGGTTTCGAGCCCTACAAGGATATAGCGATCAGCTTCACCGGCGTGCGGCCCGGCGAACGCCTGCACGAGATCATGTTTGCCGATCAGGAACAGGCGACCGAAACCGGCATCGAAGGCGTGTTGGCGGCAGCACCCATGTCATCCTCTCGCACCGAGATTGAGGGATGGGTCGACCGTTTGTTGCATTCCGAGGCTGCACAGGATCGTCTGGCAGCCGAAGGCGTATTTGCCGAGGCCGTCCCGAATTTTCATCCTGCGCGTCTTAACGATCAATAGGATCTTGTGGCGCCCGCCGGTCACGCTGCATCTCCCTGATCAGGGCGGCAACACACAGCGCGCCTATCACCAATAAAGCCAGCGCGATAGAAAGCGACTGCCCGTGCGCGGCAAGTGCCAGCCCGGCCAATACCAGATTGGTGATGAGTATCCGTGTCACAATCTGCAGTACCGTCAGGCCTTTTGTGGTGGCTTGCTGGTAGAAATGGGTGCGGTGCGCCTCCCAGATTTTTTCTCCCCGCAACGCACGGCGCATCATGGTGATGGTGGCGTCAGCGAGATAATAGAGCGGCGGCAAAAGGGCTGAGACCAGCCCGTGTTTGGCCCCGATCCGGTAGAGCAGCCAGCCTGTCACCAACCCCAACGGCAGTGAGCCGACATCACCCAGAAACAATTTGGCCACCGGACGGTTGAACGGTACGAACCCCAGATAGGACCCGATCAGAATGGCCGCCAGCACCACCAGGGCTGTTTCATCGGCCCAAAGACTGACCACCAGAACCACGACCCACACCGGTAGCAATTCGGCGGCGGTGATCCAGTCAATTCCATCCATGAAATTGACCAGATTGACAAACCACAACAGGGCCAACCCCGCCAGCAGCCGCTCAGCCCAGAGCGGCACGGCCTCGGGCAGCAGTCGGATCGTGTCGGGCATTGATAGGATGATGATTCCGATCACAGCTATTTGCGTGATCAGCCGAGGGATTGTCGGGAGAGGTTTGATATCATCAAGCCCGCCGATGCCCATCAGGACCAGCATGCCGATCAGGACCGCAAGGCTTTCGGGTGGCCAGACGATCTTCAAACCCATTGCACAGATGATGGCTGCGCCCATTGCCACGCATAAAATGGCAAAGCCTCCGCCTTGCGGGGTCGGCACGGCATGGCTGGAGCGTGAATTGGGGCGGGCCAGCGCATAGCGCAAAAACAGCGGCATCAAGGCGCGGCACAGCCAGAAGGCGGGAAGGGCGGTGGCAATGACCAGCAGTACGGCGATCAGAGAAGGGTAGGTCAAGTGGGGACGATCCTTGCGGCAAGAAGATAATGATTGTTTTTCTTTTACTGCCATTAGAGATTGGAGCAAACAGGGAGATGGATGCTGGCTCGAGAGTGATTCTGGATGGGAGCGGGTCCAAAAAGGGTCTATCGACGGCAAAGGGTGCAGGGAGAACGGGCGTGGCCGATATTGATGCGGTGGTGATTGGTGCGGGAGTGGTGGGTTTGGCGGTGGCGCGGGCCATCGCGCTGACGGGGCGGTCGGTGGTGGTGGTCGAACAGGCCGAAGGCATCGGGACGGAAACCTCGTCACGTAATTCCGAGGTGATCCATGCCGGGCTTTATTACCCTGAAGGCAGTTTGAAAGCCCGTTTATGCGTGGCGGGCCGGAAGATGCTTTATCCGTTTCTCGAAAGCCATGGCGTGCCATTCCGGCGATGCGGCAAGCTGGTTGTGGCCACCGACGAGGCCGAAATGGCTGCCATCGAAGGTGTGGCCCGCAAGGGGGCCATCAATGGCTGCGATGATTTGCATATGATCACTGGCGCCCAAGCCATGGCGCTCGAGCCCTCGCTGTTTTGCGTCGGTGCGCTGGTGTCGCCATCTACCGGCATTCTCGACAGTCATGCCTATATGCTGGCTTTGCAGGGTGATGCGGAAGCAGCAGGTGCATCGTTGGCCTTTCATACCCCGTTTTTGCGGGCTGAACTTGGCGGCAATATCATCACGATTGACTGTGGCGGGGCGGAGCCTTTTTCACTGACAACCCGCTGCCTGATCAATTGTGCAGGTCTGCACGCCAGCACTGTCGCCCATAAAATGGAGGGATTGGCGGAAGGCTTTATTCCCCCGACCAATTATGCGCGTGGCAATTATTTCGTGCTGTCGGGCCGGGCCCCGTTCACACATCTGATCTATCCTGCCCCGCATGCGCACGGTCTGGGTGTTCATCTGACGCTCGATTTGGGTGGACAGGCCCGATTTGGCCCCGATGTCGAATGGATCGATGTCATTGATTATGAGGTCGATCCGCGCCGTCTCGAAGGTTTTGACGAGGCTATCCGCCGCTATTGGCCGGCTTTACCGCCCGACAGCCTGAGCGCGGGTTATGCAGGTATAAGGCCCAAAATTTGTGGTCCCGATGATCCGGCTCCCGATTTCCGGATCGATGGCCCGCGGGAGCATGGCGTGCCGGGACTGGTCAATCTGTTTGGTATCGAAAGTCCTGGCCTGACGGCCTCTCTGGCTATTGCCGACGAGGTCGTGGGGCATTTGGGGTAAGGGTTGCGCGTGGTTTGACCTGTCAAACAGGGCTTTGTGAAAATTCTTTAAATCGCACCGATTTACACAAAAGCACTTGCGTCTTTGGCGGCCTCGGTGCATCCCTAAAGTATTGGCCTGTTGGCGCAGGGCAATCCTTCACCACACGGATCTGCAAAACTCAGAGAGAAACGCGATGACCGAACAGGCTCCACGCGTGATTGCTGATGAGACCATCAGCGCGGCGCGCACGAAGAAAATCATCTGTGCCATTACCGGCCGTGAATTGCCGCGCAAGCGGCTGGTTGTTGTTGATTCCCTGCGGCCGACCTTACTCGACCGTATCCGTGAGGATTATCCTAACCTGCCGGATGATGGCTATATCGATCTGACCGAGGTCGAGCGTTACCGCACGATTTATGTCGAGGAGATGCTTAAGCTCGAACATGGCGAATTGTCCGTGCTTGATCAGCAGGTGGCCGACTCCATGGCCCATCATGAGACGGTCGTGGAAAATATCGAGGATGAATTCGAGGAGCAACGCAGCTTCGGCGAGCGTGTGTCCGATCATCTGGCATCCTTTGGTGGGTCATGGGCCTTTCTGATCAGCTTTTTTGGCGTGCTGGTTCTTTGGATGGGCGTGAATGTGGTTCTGGGCGATGAAAAGGCGTTTGATACCTATCCGTTCATTCTGCTCAATCTTGTCCTGTCCTGCATCGCCGCCATTCAGGCACCCATCATCATGATGAGCCAGAAGCGGCAAGAGGCCAAGGATCGCTTGCGTGCGCTCAATGATTATAAGGTCAATCTGAAGGCCGAACTTGAAATTCGTCATGTTCAGGAAAAGCTTGATTATCTGTTGACCAAGCAATGGCAACGTTTGGCCGAAATGCAGCAGATGCAGATGGAGCTGATGCAGGAAAACGTCATGCGGCTGCGGGTTGCGGCGCGGCGTAACAAAGTGCCGAAACGCAAAGTTGCCAAAGTCAAAGCAGTGGCTTTGCCTTTGGGGGATAATGGTGTTGAGGCGGTGATGAGCGGCGAGAAATTCGTCAAAACCGTTGCGAAGGCCGTGGCCAAGACCGCTGCCAAGACCGCCAAGAAAAAGGCCGCGCGCTCGGCCGAGGAAGCAGCTTCAACAGGGCCTGTTGAAACTCTGTTCGATGCGGTTGAGGTCGAACAAAACCCTCCACTGACTGCGGAAGCGATCCAGACCGCGCCCGTTAAAGCAGCGCCAGCAAAATCGGCTGCCAGCAAGCAGCTTGGTGCCAAGACATCAAGGGCTGCAGCCAATAAAAAGAAAGAGGATCAACCGGATTGATCCTGATCCTGACACAGTGTTTTCCTCCTGATATGGGGGGAATTGAAAATTTGATGGGTGGGTTGGTTTCGGCACTCAGGGCCGAAGGCCGGAAGGTGCACGTGCTTGCCGATCGTGCGCGCGGGAAGGGCCAAATCGAAACGGTCCCTGACTATCCGCTGGAGCGGTTTGGCGGTCCGCGACCGTTGCGACGTTGGCTCAAGATGCGCAGGGCCAAGGCATTGCTTGGCTCGGGTACAATTACGGCCGTTTTCGCCGATTCCTATAAAAGCATTGAATATTTGCCCCCGCTACACATACCGGTTGTGGTGCTGGCACATGGTATGGAATTTCCGCAGAACCCTTCGGCCCGCAAGCACAAGCGCATTGCCGCATCTTTTGCCAAGGCCTCGACGGTGATCGCCAGTTCGAACTTTACCGCACGCCTGCTTGGCAATTATCTGTCCCCCGCCAATCATCCTGTCGTGATCAATCCGCCGATCGGCCCACAGCCTGCCGCCTCTGGCGCAATGCGGACCAGATTGGCCGACTGGCTTGGTGGCCACACACCCGTTCTGCTGACCCTGTCCCGGCTGGAGCCCCGCAAAGGGATCGACCAGGTGATCCGTGCTTTACCCGATCTGCTGCCCCGGCATCCCGGTCTGGTCTATCTGGTGGCCGGCGGCGGCGATGATGCCGATCGTCTAAAACAGCTCGTCAGCGCACTGGATCTGGCTGACCATGTGCGCTTTATGGGCCGTGTGGATGACGATATGAAGGCGGCTTTGTTCGAGCGGGCCACGGTGTTTGCGATGCCGGTGCGGCGAGAGGGATCTTCGGTCGAAGGGTTCGGAATCAGCTATTGTGAGGCTGCTTGGTATGGTGTGCCTTCGCTTGCGGGTTCGGACGGCGGGGCCGTCGATGCTGTGCATGACGGGGTGACGGGCCTTGTCTGCGACGGTGCAAACCCGCATTCTGTATCGCAAGCTCTGGCCAATTTTCTCGGGGATGATGAATTGCGCCAGCGTCTCGGTGTGGCCGCTCGCCAACGTGCACATGGGGAATTGCAATTTAGCCGGTCTATCAAGACCTATATCGGCTT
This sequence comes from Hyphomicrobiales bacterium, assembly GCA_947455995.1. Lineage (GTDB taxonomy): Bacteria > Pseudomonadota > Alphaproteobacteria > Rhizobiales > Beijerinckiaceae > CAIYZJ01. The sequence continues at coordinate 8,411 of CANGQA010000005.1, forward strand.
TTTGGAAGTCTCTTGTGACCCCCAATCGGGTCTGGAATCTGATCAGGGTTGATGCTGTTATGGGATTTTCGTGCTTTATCATCACCAGAAACGAAGCCCGTAAATTACGGGCGGTGATCGAATCGGTGCGTGATCTGGCCGATGAAGTGATCGTGATCGATTCCGGCTCCGATGATGACACCGTGCTGATCGCGGAGACGGCAGGTGCGCGGGTCATCCATCATGACTGGCCTGGTTTTGGACCACAAAAGCGGTTCGGCGAGGACCAGTGCCGCAATGACTGGGTGTTGAATCTGGATGGCGATGAGGTCCTTTCGGAGGAATTAAGGGCGGAAATACGCGCTTTGTTTGCCGCCGGTACACCCCCTGTGCCGTGCTATTGGCTCAGGATTACTGCCGTGCCGCCGTTTGGTGACGGCAAGCCTTGGCGGTTCAACCGCATTGACAGGATCAGGCTCTATAATCGCCAGATCGTCCGCTTTCCCGACCACGCGACATGGGATGCGATTGCGGCCCCCAAAAATATCCCAGTCGTCCGTTTCAAGGGATTGGTGCTTCATTACTGGATGCAGGATTTTGCGCATCAGCTCGACAAGATGAATCGCTATACCACCGCTTTGGCCAACACTGTGCCAAAAAAATCGATGACGAGCCTGACCTTCCGGCTGTTTTTCGGATTTCCGTTTGATTTCCTGCGGGCCTATCTTTTGCGCGGCCATATAGCAGGGGGGCGTTACGGTTTTGCCGTGGCCATGCTCTATGCTTTTACCCGATTGATGCGCACTGTGAAGATGATGGAACGGCAATGGATGAAAACGTGACCCCGCTGGGCGAACGCGGCCACATGGTGCGCCGGTTCTGGTCAGTCGACATGCTGAAATCGGTGCTGCCGGATGTGTTCTGGTTCGCACTGTTTCCAATATGTCTGCTTGCTTATCGTGCCACAGTGCCTTTGGCAGGGGGCTATGTGTTGATTCTTGTTTGGCAACACGGCGTAAGGGGCAGTCTCAATGCCTGCCGCAGCACGCTGGCATCAACGCCCTTGCTGGTGTGGCTTTGCGTGGCGCTGGGCGTTGTCTCGTTGGGATGGACCGCCGATCCTGTGGTTGCCGCCAAGGTCATGGGCGCGGAGGTGATGACTGTGGCCGTATTGGCCTTCCTCCTGCTGGCGCTTGTCGGCCAGGAAACAGGCAGGCTTTCCGCTCAGTGGCTTTCAGGTGCGCTGATTCTGACCAGCATTTTACTGATAATCGAATTGCGCACCGGCATGATTTTGCATGGCACTCTAGGATTGCTGCAAAAAGCCGCGCGGCTCAACCAGAGCGTGATGATCGTGTCATTGGCGGTGTTTCCTGTGCTTTATCTGCTGAGGGCTCAACCTTGGCTGGCTTTGCTAACGGCTTTGGTGGTGGCTGTCATGGTGGCGGTATCAACCAAATCGGCCGCAAAGCTTGGATTGCCCATCGCCGCTATCGGCTTCGGTTTTTATTATGCCTGGCCCGTTCTAACCCGCTGGCTGGTGTTTGTTTCGGGCGTATTTGCCACCCTGACATCGCCATGGTGGGGGGTAACCATATTCGATTTCGTAACACGGCTTGAGGCTGCGGGCTTGCTGAAACCCTCGGCAACCGACCGCTTGCCGATATTGAAAAGTTTTGGTGCTGCCGTGCTGCAATCGCCCTTGATAGGTTATGGTTTCAATGGCTCGTACAGCATGATCGGTGATCCGCGCTTCCCAGAATCTTTGGGCGAAATGCGCTATGGTTTTATGCAGGGTCATCCACATAATCTTTTCCTGCAGATTTTTGTGGAAACAGGGCTTTTGGGCTGCGCGTTGTTTCTGGGCCTCTTGTGGCTCTTGCTGGGTGCGATTGCGCGGCTTGATCGTGGTTTGAGAAGTGCGGCCGGAGCTTTCCTGATCTTCAATCTGACTGTGCTGGCTGTCAGTCATGGAGCATGGCAGGCTTGGTGGTGGGCCGCTGATCTGTTGGCGGTTTTGTTGTTTGTGGCGCAAGCCCGGCTTGCGCATAACGGGGGAAATCGGGGATGACACATCCTGTTCTGGTCGAAGTGATGCGTGGCGATGTCGTAGAAAGCCGCCATCGAGGCTCTGTTCTGGTCGTCGATGGTGACGGCAAGGATGTTTTTGCCCGCGGGGATGTTGATGCCCCGATTTTTCCGCGCTCGGCAGTGAAGGCTATCCAGGCACTGCCGCTGTTTGAAAGCGGTGCGGTGGATCGTTTCGGCCTGACGGAGGCCGAAATTGCGCTGACGGTGTCCTCGCACTCTGGCGAGATGCTTCATGCGCAAACGTCCGCTTCAATTCTGCACAAGGCTGGCCAAACGTCCTCTTGCCTTGAATGTGGCGCGCAATGGCCGATGGGTGAGGCTGCTACGCGCGATCTTGCCGCGACCGGGGGCAAGCCCTCAGCGTTGCATAACAATTGTTCGGGCAAACATGCGGGCTTTATCTGTGTCGCATGCCATTTGGATACCGATCCTAAGAACTATGTCAAAGCCGACCATGAGGTGCAAAAACGCATCAAGATGGCACTCGGTGAAATGACTGGTGCGACTTTGGGCGATGATGTTTGCGGCACCGATGGTTGCTCCATTCCAACCTATGCGATGCCTTTACGCGGACTTGCGACAGCATTCGCGCGGATCGGCACCGGGCATGGTCTGGATTCCGGGCGCGCAAAAGCCTTTGCCCGGATGCGCAAGGCCGTGGCAGCGCATCCGTTTATGGTGGCCGGCACGGGCCGGTTCGATACCGAGGCGATGACGCTTCTGGGCAACAAGCTGTTTTGCAAAACAGGTGCCGAAGGGGTCTATTGCGCCTCTCTGCCCGAACAGGGGTTGGGGATTGCCCTGAAATGCGATGACGGCAACGGGCGCGGGGCACAGGTCATGATGGCCGCGCTGATCCAGAAATTCTTACCGATGTCGGACGCGCAAAAGCAGACTTTTGCACCCTTGCTGACACCGACTTTGAAAAACTGGAACGGCATTACGGTCGGTTCGTTGCGGCCTGTCGGTTTCTGACCGGTTCTGGAATGCCTCCCCCCCCCATGGTGTCCAGAGGTGGGGGGGAGATCAAGGCGATGGCGAGATGGCTTTGGGTATCAGTCTCTCGCTGCCGAGCGCGTCTGAGGCTCCTTCATAGCCCGCTTCATGATATTCGGCATCCTCGTTGACATTCCAAACATCGAACCGGCGTGAACCGGCTATAATGTTCTCGACGGTCAGCATCGATGTCATCATGGCGTGGTCCTGATTGTTGTATTTGTGCATACCGTTGCGCCCGACCAGATGCAGGGTTGGAAAGCGTTCCTCGATCTCGGTGCGCATGGCCATCACATGTTTGCGGTAATGCTCATCATAGACTGGATAGGCTTTGGGTTGGCGCACCACCACCCCGTCGATCACCTGATTGGCTTGAACCAGTCCAATTTTATCAATCTCCTGCTTGGCCAGTTCGATCAGGTCGCTATCAGACATCGTCCATAGGCCATCGCCCTCGAAGCAGAAATATTCCAGTCCTAGACAGGTCAGGCCGGGATCCGGGACCATTTCAGGCGACCATGAACGGAAATTCTGGACCCGCCCGACTTTAACTGACGGGTCATGGATATAAATCCAGTTGTCTGGAAAATCCTTGTCATACTTAGCAATGAGGGCAACGGTCAGAAAATCCCGATAGGCCAGTTGTTTGGCATGGGGCGCTGCCGCAAGTTCCGGTTTCAGCATGGTGCCGAGTTCGCGTAACGGTGCAGACGAGATCACATGCTTGCCGTGATATTTATGGAGTAGGCCGTCAGCCGTTCGGGTCGTGACCTCCCAGAGATTGTGATTGTCCAGCCATTCCACCGCAACGGTCTTTTCACCCATCAGGATCAGACCGCCTTGAGCCCGGGTTTTTTCAGCAGCTGCCTCCCACAACATCCCCGGACCACGGCGCGGATAGCGGAAACTCTCGATCAGGGTTTTGATGACCGGCTGGCCGTTTTTGTCCTTTTTGGAGGGCAGGATATTGCGGGTCAGCGCATTCCAGATCGCCGAACCCAGACTTAACCCCTTGATTCGCTGGGCAGCCCAATCGGCTGAAATATCGTCACAGGACATGCCCCAGACTTTTTCCGTATAGGTGCGGAAAAAGATGGAAAACAGTTTCTCGCCGAATTGGTTGCGAACCCATTCGTGAAAACTTTTCGGATTTTGGATCGGCGTCAAACGCGCCCAAGCATAGGAGATGACGCAGCTCAGCGAGGTCCACAGACCCAGATTGGTCAATGCCTCGAATGCCCGCAGCGGGTAGGAATAGAATTTTCCATCGTAGAAAATGCGCGAGAGGCGTGGCCGCTCGATAAAATCATCGGGCAGGATCTCGTCCCACAAATCCACGACGGCGCGCGATTTCGAGAAAAAGCGGTGTCCACCAATATCGAACAAAAATCCGTTATGGCGTACCGTCCGGCTGATGCCGCCAACCAGTTCAGGTTCTTGTTCCAGAACGATGACGGTGTGTTTCTGCTTGGTGAGTAAATAGGATGCTGTCAGGCCAGCCGGTCCTGCGCCGATAATCAGCACATTGGCAGTAGGTGTCATGTAAAAGGCTTTCGGGCTATGCTTTGCGGCCTAACGGAGCAAAACTGAATAAAAAATGACCAGAGAAAGAAAGTGCTGCAGCCGTCAGCGCGCTGGTGACAATCAACCATTGAGCGGCAATTTCTGGCTGCATCCAACGTAAAAACATGAAGAAAAACAGGTTGAAGCTCTGGGCAACACCCGTGACAATGCCGTATCGAATGGCTTCAAGATGTTTGCTGCGGCCCGAGGCTGAAAATGTCAGCCAACGGTTCAATGCCCATGTCACGGGGGTAGCCATGCACAATGAAGCAAAACGGCTTATTGCGTCATGTTTGCAAAAGTTGAAAATTAAAGAATAGCTGAACATATCAACGGAAAGACCAACAAGGCCTATCGATAGAAATGAAATAATTTTTCGTAAAAAATACGGCATAGCGTGAACCAAAAACGAATGGATCGAAACGCGTTCAACAACAAAAACAAAAAATTAAAAATACTCTACTCATACAAACATATAACATCTACATTCCGAAGGAAAGCAGAAAATCGTCCTAATTATGACAGAATTGTCGTGGAAAGCCTTTCCATGCAGTTGAGATTGTTTTTTGACTGCGGTCAGGTGAGCGTGAGCGCGCGAGAACATTGAACAGGCATCATCGGTTTGTCGCCGGAATTGATGGGATTGGAACAGAGAGCAATGAATTTATACCTCATCCCCCAGATCAGCAGGATGATTGTGATGGCCGGTCTTGGAGCGGTCTTGGTGGCCTGTTCGCCTACCATTGATAGTGTGACCAGCGATTTTGCCTCCCCTACGGCGATTTGGCGGTCGCAAAGGGCTGATCCGCATGATGTCCGTATTCTGGTGACCTCGACGAGGAAACTGAACAGCAAGGGCCAGATGACCGGCGACATCGGCACGGAACCCAGCTATTTTTCAACCAGTGTCAGTGTCCCGCCCGGACACCGTAGCGGAATCATCGAGCGGCCCAGTATCACGTCAGAGAGCAAAGCCCGCCATTTCGTGTTAGGGGCGCAACGCCCTATGGATGCCGATAATTTTCGGACCGCATTGGCCACCAGTCTGTCAGGCCGTGTCGGAGTGTCGCGCGATGTATTGATTTTTGTGCATGGCTTCAACACCAGCTATGATGAAGCCCGCTATCGGCTGGCTCAGGTTGTCGAGGATGCGCAGTTTTCCGGTGTGCCGTTGCTGTTCACATGGCCCTCGCAACGCGATCTGTTCGCTTATGTCACCGACAAGGACAGCGCGACGGCCTCGCGCGACACTTTGGAACGCCTGATGCGTGATGTGGCTGCGACACCGGGGGTCGGGCGTGTGCATGTATTGGCCCATTCGATGGGCACATGGCTGGCGATGGAAGCCTTGCGCCAGAATGCAATTGGCGGACAGGCCGATCTGGGTGGCCGTTTGGGTGAGGTCATGCTGGCGTCTCCCGATATCGGGCTTGATGTGTTTCGTGGCCAGATGGCGCGATTGGGTCAGGTCACTCGGGTTTCGGTGTTTGCCGCGTCAGATGACAAGGCATTATCGATTTCCGGTGCACTGGCTGGCTCGCGGACCCGCGTTGGTGCTCTGGATTTGAACAACAGCGAACACCGCGCCGAAATCGCCCGTCTGGGCGTGCGGGTCTATGATCTGAGCAAAATGAATGTGCAGGACATGTTCCGCCACGGAAACTATGCCGAAGCGCCGCAAATCGTCGGCATGATCGGGGCACAACTGGCCGAACCCAAATTCGAGGATCGACAAGCCGGCGGCTTTATCGATGACGATGCTGTCAAAGCGGCCAAAGCACCAAGGCCTGGAGCTGCGGCGGTGACCAGCGAAAGCCTGCCCCCACCACCTGCCCAATAAGGCGATCTGCCCAATAAGGCGATTCCGTCGCTTGCAGGGTCAATAGGAAAAAGTTGTGCGCCGCCCTTATTGGGCGGCACTGCGTTGGGAATAACCGAGTTTGATATTCAACTCGTCCAGTAATTTGGCGGCAGCTTCGGTTATCACAGTTCCGGGCGGGAAGATGGCCGCAGCACCAGAGGCTTCAAGAGCGGCAAAATCCTGTGGTGGTATCACGCCGCCCACCACCACCATCACATCGGAATGGCCCTGATCCGCCAGAGCCGATTTCAGAGCAGGCACCAGCGTCAAATGGCCTGCGGCCAGTGACGACACGCCGACAATATGTACCTCCTGGGCGATGGCCTGTTCCGCCACTTCCTCGGGCGTAGCAAAGAGCGGGCCGATCACCACATCAAAACCGAGATCGGCAAAAGCCGAGGCAATCACCTTCTGGCCGCGATCATGGCCGTCCTGTCCCATTTTGGCGAGCAGGACACGCGGCGGGCGTCCCTCGTTCTCACGGAAGGCACTGATTTGGGCCTCGACCCGGCGGGCGGTTTCATTGTTGGCACCCATTTCACGACGATAGACGCCGGAAATCGACTTGATCTCGGCCTTGTGACGGCCAAATACCATTTCCAACGCCAAGGAAATTTCGCCGACTGTGGCTTTGGCGCGTGCAGCTTCGACCGCCAGAGCCAGCAGATTGCCCTTGCCGCGGGCCCCCTCGGTCAGAGCATTGAGTGCGGCTTTGACGGCCGTGTTGTCGCGCTCGGCTTTGAGGCGGTTGAGCTTGTCGATCTGGGCCACGCGCACGGCAGAATTGTCGACTTTCAACACATCGATCGGACGCTCGTCGGTGGTGCGGAAGCGGTTGACGCCAACGACAGATTGATGGCCGGAATCAATACGGGCTTGGGTTTTGGCCGCTGCTTCTTCGATCCGCAGTTTGGGGATGCCGGCTTCGATGGCTTTGGCCATGCCGCCGAGTTTTTCGATTTCCTGAATATGTTCCCATGCTTTTGCGGCCAGATCATGCGTCAGGCGTTCAACATAATAGGAGCCTCCCCACGGATCGATGATTTTGGTGGTGCCGCTTTCTTGCTGCAGGAATAACTGGGTGTTGCGCGCGATACGGGCTGAGAAATCGGTCGGCAGGGCCAGCGCCTCATCCAGTGCATTGGTGTGAAGCGATTGGGTATGGCCCTGGGTGGCGGCCATCGCTTCGATTTGCGTGCGAATCACATTGTTGAACACGTCCTGGGCGGTCAGCGACCACCCCGATGTTTGCGAATGGGTGCGCAGGGGAAGGGATTTTTCAGATTGCGGATCAAATTGTTGAACCAGCTTGCACCACAACAAGCGTGCGGCACGCAGCTTGGCGATTTCCATGAAGAAATTCATGCCGATCGCCCAGAAGAAACTCAAGCGCGGAGCAAAACGGTCAACCGACAGGCCAGCGGCCACACCCGCGCGGATATATTCGACCCCATCGGCCAGCGTATAGGCCAGTTCCAGATCCTGCGTCGCACCTGCTTCCTGCATGTGATAGCCGGAAATCGAGATGGAGTTGAATTTAGGCATTTTCTGCGAGGTGAAAGCAAAAATATCCGAGATGATCCGCATCGACGATGAGGGGGGATAGATATAGGTGTTGCGCACCATGAATTCTTTGAGAATGTCGTTCTGGATCGTGCCCGACAGTTTATCGGGGCTGACGCCCTGTTCTTCGGCGGCGACGATATAAAGCGCCAGAATGGGCAGGACTGCACCATTCATGGTCATGGAGACGCTCATCTGGTCGAGAGGGATGCCCGAAAATAGCGTGCGCATGTCGTAGATGGAGTCAATCGCCACTCCTGCCATGCCGACATCACCCGCCACACGCGGATGATCGGAATCATAACCGCGATGGGTGGCCAGATCGAAGGCAACCGACAGGCCCTTCTGGCCTGCTGCCAGATTACGCCGGTAAAAGGCGTTGGAGTCCTCCGCAGTCGAAAAACCGGCATATTGGCGTATGGTCCAAGGCTGGTTGACATACATTGTCGGATAGGGACCACGAAGAAACGGGGCCGTGCCGGGGAAACTGTCGATATAATCGAGCCCTTGGCGGTCTTCCTCCGTATACAGTCCTTTTACGGCTATGGACTCCGGTGTCATCCACTCGGTGGAACTGTCGTCAAGGGCACCGACCGTTGCCAGAGTGAAGTCGATTGTCGAGAAATCCGGAATACGGCTCATGCTGAACCTCCCACCTGTGACTGCTGCACATGATCCTGGAGCGGACTTAAAATTTTGAGCAGATTAACACCGACAGCGATGAAATCATCAATGCCGGCCTGTTTGAGCTGGTCTTGAAGTGCGGCCGGGCGGCCTGCCAGCAGGATGCGGTTTGCTCCGGCGGCTTTGAGCGCAAGCGCCGCTGGCACCGCATGTTCACCATAAACCTCATCGGATGAACACAGGCACGCCACTGTTGCACCGGAATGGCGAAAAGCCTCGGCCAAAGCGGTATAATCAGTGTCGCCCTCGGAGGGTATGGTCTCGATTCCGCCCGCTTCGAAGAAATTTTTGGCGAATTGGCTGCGGGCAGTGAAAGCCGCGATCGGACCCAGATTGGCCAGAAAAACGGCAGGGCGATGGCCAGTGGAAGCCTGCATCCGGTCGGAGGCATCACGCAGGGCCTCAAACGGTTCCGACAGACGCCGTGGTGGCAGGAGACCCTGAGGGGACAATACCCCCAGCGGGGCCAGTACGGCCACCGGAACTTCATTGATGTCAGGGAATTCGCTTGTCCCCGTCAGGGCCTGTTTGCGCTTGGCCAGATCGTCATCGCGATGCTGGCTGACGGCTTTGATTGTCCCAACAAACTGTCCATGCGTGAGCGCCGTGAATATCCCGCCCTCGCTTTCGATTGACTGGAACAGGGCCCAAGCCTTGTCCGTCAGTTCCTGCGTCAGTGCTTCCACCCCGCCCGAACCTGCGGCAGGATCGGTGACCTTGTCCAGATGCGATTCTTCGATCAGCACGGTTTGCGTGTTGCGGGCAATCCGGCGGGCAAAGGCATCGGGCAGGCCGAGACTCTGGGTAAACGGCAAGACCGTGATCGCATTGGCTCCGCCCAATCCGGCAGCAAAAACGGCGACGGTGGAACGTAAAATATTCACCCACGGATCGCGCTGCGTCATCATTCGCCATGCGGTTTCACCGGTGATGCAGGCCGGTTGTGGCTTCAGCCCGCAGGCCTGTTCAACCCGCGCCCAGAGCAGGCGTAAGGCCCGGAATTTGGCCATGGTCAGAAATTGGCTGGAATCGGCTGCCAGCCTGAATTCAATGGTCTGGCGAGCCTCGTCCAGATCCATGCCATGCTGTTCAAGACCGCGCAGGTAAAACAGGGCGGCAGAAAGGGCAAAGGCGAGTTCCTGCGCCTCGGACCCGCCAGCGGCATGGATAATACGCCCATCGGCTTTGACAATCGGTGCCATGAAACCGCGCGAGCGCAGATCGATCACGGCAGCAGAAAAACGCTTGGCGATCTCTTGGCCATCCCCGGGTGTCTGGCCTGTGACTGCAAAGGCCCCGAGCGGGTCGAGACCAAAACGGATTTTGGTGTTGACTGGCAACACATTACGGGACTTGACCACTTGGGCCATGGCCTGAATGGCTGCTTTGCCATGGGGACCTGGATCGAGAACCAGATCGGCCCCGACATCAAGCAGCACATGCTCAAGTACGGCATCAACCGCCTCGACGGTGGCAGGCAGGCCGAAGCCATAGGCGTTAACGGCCCCCTCGAACACCAGCGATAGGCCGCTTGCGCCCTGTTCAAGATCGGTCAGGGCCTGCTGGTTGGCTTGGCTGGCATCGGGATGGTCGATCCGGGCCAGCGAGGCCCAAGGCGTGCCAGGTGCACGGCTGATCAGCGGCGGCAAATTCGAACTTTTGGCATAAAGAGGCTCGATGCGGATCGCATCAGCGGTATGTCCGACCAGTTTCTTGTCGAAATCAGCGCCTTTGAGGACAGCCTCGACCCGTGAAAGCCAGATGTCACGGGTTGCCAGAGCCCCATCGGGGATAAAAGAATGATCAGCCATCAAGGATTCCTTGATCAATAGGGGCAAGCAGAAGCTGTTTGCCAATGCGTGGTGAACCGGTCAGTTTGGGTCGTTTATCCAGTATGTTTGGGATACCGTTTGTATCAAAGTCCGTTTTATCGGGCCAATCATGCACCAATTGGCCGGTTTTGACCACCAAGCCCTTTGGGGAATGCCGCTCGGCTCGGAGGTGGTTGGCAATCATGGTCGGCAATCATGCTTGCGGCTTGCCACTGGCGGTCAGGTCGTTAATCTGTGCCCTGCAATGGTAGAATTTTGAAGGATGATCCGCATGGCGCAGTTGGATGCTGTTTTAAAAGCGATTGATACCGATCTTGAGGCCTCGTTGGATCGATTGTTCGACTGGCTGAAAATCCCTTCGATCTCGACCGATCCCGCTTATGCAGCCCATTGCGTCACAGCGGCTCAATGGCTCAATAGCGAGTTGAAGGATTTGGGGTTCGATACGGCGGTTCGTGCGACGGCAGGACATCCGGTCGTGCTGGGGCGGATCAGCGGTGAGACGTCGCGCCATGCTTTGTTTTACGGCCATTATGATGTCCAACCCGTTGATCCGCTCAACCTGTGGGATGTGCCACCGTTCGAGCCGCGTCTCATCACCCTGCCCAATGGCCGCAAGGCCATTTCGGCTCGCGGTGCTTGCGACGATAAAGGGCAAGTTATGACTTTTATCGAGGCCTGCCGGGCTTGGAAAAAGGTGACAGGCACGCTGCCGGTCGGGCTGACGATCCTGGTGGAAGGCGAGGAGGAAAACGGCTCCCCCAATCTGCCCGCCTTTGTGGAAGCGAGCAAAGAGGAACTCGCCGCCGATGTCGCCTTGGTGTGCGATACCGGAATGTGGGATGCCAGAACGCCCGCGATCACGACCTCGCTGCGCGGTCTGGTCTATCAGGAGCTGGTGATCACCTGTGCGGATCGGGATTTGCATTCGGGCCTGTTCGGCGGTGCGGCACAAAATCCGATCCGTGTGCTGGCCAATATCATCGCCGATCTGCATGATCCACAAGGCCGTGTCACCCTCAAAGGCTTTTATGATGGAGTGCCCGACACGCCGAGCCAGATTCTAGAACAGTGGAAACATCTCGATCTCGATGATTTCCTGCCGCAAGTCGGACTGAAACATCCGGCGGGCGAGAAGGACCGGATGATGATCGAGCAAATCCAGTCGCGTCCGACCTGCGACGTTAACGGGATTATTGGAGGCTATACGGGCGAGGGCACCAAGACGGTGATTGCCTCGCAAGCGTCGGCTAAAATCTCGTTCCGGCTCGTGGGGGATCAGGATCCCATCGCCATCGCCAAAGCGTTTGATGATTTTGTGCGCGCGCGCGTGCCTGAAGATTGCCATTACCAGCTTGTCCACCACAAAGGTTCGCGCGCGCTGGCTCTGCCCTTCGACATGCCGGACCTGACAGCGGCCCGTTCGGCTTTGCATGATGAATGGGGTATCGCGCCTGTCACGATCGGATCAGGCGGATCGATACCGATTGTTGGTGATTTTAAACGGATTCTGGGGCTGGACACATTGCTGGTCGGCTTCGGGCTGGATGATGACCGTGTTCATTCGCCCAATGAGAAATATGATCTGACGAGCTTCCATAAAGGCACCCGCTCATGGGCGCGGATTCTCTCTGCTCTGGCCCATGGATAGGCAAGGGAAAAATATCCAGATCGGGATTGCCGTTTAGGATGTTTGACGGGTCAGGCGCGGATCAAGCCGCAACAGCTTGACCATCACCAGCAAGGGCAGGGCGTAAGCGACCAGCCCGATCACCGCGAGCCCTGCCAGTTCCATCTCGTTGCTGGCAGAGGTCCATTGTCCGCTCCATTGTGCAACAAGTGGCAGGCTTGCTTGGAGAAGGGCGAACATCACACAGGCCGACAGGCCGATGCCAAGCAGCCACCGGCCCAATGTGCTGTCAGGGACCATCCAGCCCCGCCGCAAGGCCAGGAGAACAAGCAAACCAAAGTTGATCCAGGCCCCAATCGCTGTTGCAAAGGCCAAACCAGCAGCGCCCCATGATTGGGCCAGCATGATCTTGAGCAGGATATTGACGGCTATTCCTGCAAAGGATGCGATCACGGGCGTGGTTGTATCGGAGCGCGCGTGGAAGCTGGAAACGGCCGAGCGGATCAGCACCACCGCCGGAAGGCCGATCGTATAAGCGGCCAGGACAGCGGCTGCATTGCTTGCGGCTGCGGCATCAAAGGCCCCGCGCATGAACAGTCCGCGCATGATCGCATCGGGCACCAGCACAAACGCGATCACAAAGGGCATCGACAGGGCAAGGGTCATAGCCATGGCCTGATTTTGAGCCAGATGAGCCCGATCCGGCTGGCCTGCCGCCCAATGACGGCTCATGGCGGGCAGCAATACGGTGCCTGCGGCAATCCCGATCATACCGACCGGTAATTGATAGACCCTATCGGCATAGTAGAGCGAGGCAACCGCTCCTGTCGGCAGCATGGAGGCAATGATCGTGTCGGCAAACATCGCCAGTTGAACCCCTGCCGAGCCGACAACGGCCGGGCCCAGAGCTTTGAAAAAGCCGCGTATTGCCCGCTTGTGGCTGTCCTCGGCACTGGTGGCCAGAAGGGATGGCAGGATGTTGATGCGCGCTGCGGCGATCCACACCAACAGCAATTCCAAAACACCAGCGCCAAATACGCCCCAAGCTGCCGCATGGGCGGTTGAAGGAAACAAAGAACCGACCAGCAAGGCAGCTATAATGGACAGATTAAGCAACACAGGAGCAAAAGCCGCCGAGGCAAACCGCTCATGGGCATTCAGCATGCCCGACATCAGTGTCACCAGTGAGATGAAGAGCAGATAGGGAAAGGTGATGCGCGTCAGGGCAACAGCCAGCGCGAATTTTTGCGGATCGGCAGAAAACCCCGGTGCCAACCAGCTCACCACATGCGGCATGAAAACAATGGCCAGAATAGTAATCAGGCTTAAAAACCCCAACAAAATGCGGAAGAGACTCGAGGCAAACAATTGGGCGGCTCGTGATCCCTGATCTTCCAGCTGCTTGGCATAAGCAGGAACAAAGGCGGCATTGAAAGCGCCCTCGCCAAAAATGGCACGGAAATGGTTGGGTAGGCGTTGGGCCACGACAAAGGCGTCTGCCATCCAGCCCGCCCCCAACACACTGGCAATCACGATATCGCGGATAAAGCCGCTGATGCGTGACAACAAGGTGAGAGAGCCGACCGAGGCGATCTGTCGGAACATGGCGGGTCCGTCTATTTCTGCTGGTGATTGAGCGGAGGCGGGGTCACCGAATCATCTGGAGCATCAATGCCGAAGCGCTCCCCGATCAGATAAAGCGGCCGCCGTTTGACCTCGGCAAAGATCCGGCCGATATATTCGCCCAACACGCCGAGTGAAAGAAGCTGGATACCCGAAAAAAACATGATCGAAACAATCAAAGAGGCGTAGCCTGGCACATCGACACCCAAAACAGCCGTTCTGACGACATAGACTGTGCCAGTCAGAAAGGCGAAGAAGGAGATAATGGCCCCGATAAAGGTCCAGATTTTAAGCGGAAGGGTTGAAAACGAGGTGATGCCGTCAAAGGCGAAGCTGAACAGCCGGGTATAATTGAAGGTGGAATGGCCATGGGCACGCTCCTCGATCTCGAAGGGGACGCCGATGACCTTGAACCCGACCCAGGCATAAAGCCCCTTGGAAAAACGGGCCCGCTCGCCCATCGCCCGCAAGGCATTGACGGCGCGGCGGTCGAGCAAACGGAAATCACCCCCACCCGGAGGCAGAGGCGTTTCGCCGGTGGCGGCGAATAATTTATAGAACCATTCCGAAAGCTTGCCGCGTAATTTGCTGTCCGTCTCGCGGTCCTGCCGCTGGCCATAGACAACCTGATAGCCCTCGCGCCATTTGGCAACAAATTCTGCGATGACTTCGGGCGGATGCTGCAAATCGGCATCGATGATGACGGTGGCCTTGCCGCGCGCATGGTCAAGCCCCGCCGCAATGGCGATTTCCTTGCCGAAATTGCGACTGAATGACAGGCCACGATAGCGTGGATCAGCCTGATGCAGCAATGCAATCTGGTGGGCGGTGTCGTCCCGCGAGCCGTCATCAATCACCAAAACCTCGAAATCCGGATCAATCGCTTCCAGCACAGGGGTCAAGCGACCGGCCAGCATGGGCAAATTGCGTCCTTCGTTGAAGGCCGGAATCACGATGCTCAGCACAACAGACGGCTCATTTGTTCCGGATGCAGGCAGGGCCGTATGGGTCTCGACTAAGCTGGACACTCGAAATCTCTCCAGAAACTCACAAGAGACCATCCCCTTGGGGTTCTCTCTCATGTCATGTTATGCGGTGGTTTGAGGCTTTTGTCATCTCCAAAGGCAGAAGGCCTCATTCCGTGCTGATGATATGCTTTTATATCGGGCAAGATGAATGGTTGTTGAATGAAAGTGGTTTCGGGTAAGAATGATCCATGACCCTCATTTTGCCAGACGCACACTTATCCGGCCCGACCGTGCCACTGCTGCTCATTGCCGATGATTTCGGCCTGACACCGGCCATCAGTGCAAGCATCCTGACACTGATCAAAGCCGGGCGGCTTTCCGGCACCGGCGCGATGACGAATTGTCCGGATTGGGCGGCCAGTGCCCCGGCTCTGGCGGATTTACGCCACCAGGCCGATGCAGGGCTGCATCTTAACCTGACGGCATTGTCTCCCCTGGGGCCAATGCCTTATGTCTGCCCGCAAGGCCATTTTCCTGGTTTGGCACAGGTGGCCCGTTTGGCTTTGTTCCATAGGGCGGTGCGAGAGGAAATAAGGCAGGAAATTATCCGCCAAATCGATGCCTTTGCCCGGCATTATGGGTCGTTGCCGTTGTTTATCGATGGGCACCGCCATGTCCATGTGCTGCCGGGGGTCCGCTCGGCGCTGTTTGATGCCCTGGCACATTATGGCGACGGCTATCGCCCGATGCTGCGCGATACCTATGACCAGCCGTGGAAAATTTTTGCGCGCGGGATTGTGCCGATCAAAGCAATGGTTATCGCTTTTCTGGCCTATGGTTTCGAGTCAGAGGCTACACGGCGCGGCTATCCGACCAATCAGGGCTTTGCCGGTGTGGGGCCCTTTGATCCCAAAAGAGATTTTGCAGCCGATATGCGCCGGTTCCTTCGCCACAAGAAGCCGCGTGGACTGGTGATGGTCCATCCGGGCCTGTCGCCTGACCCCGATCTGGTCGGCATCGACGGGGTGATCGCCACGCGCCCGATCGAACATGATGCGCTGATGTCCGATCATTTTCTGGACGATCTGGCCAAAGCGGGTTTCCATCTGGGGCGAGTCGAGACCGTATAAAGCAAAAAACGGAGCCTTTCGGCTCCGTTTGATGACCAAGACCCAAAGATCTTATTTGTGTGCTGCGGCAAACTGCTCAGCCACGTATTCCCAGTTGACCATGTGATCAATAAAGGCCTTCAAATAGTCGGAGCGACGGTTGCGATAGTCGATATAGTAGGAATGTTCCCATACATCGCAGCCAAGAATTGGGGTTGCGCCATGCACAAGCGGGCTTTCACCATTGGCTGTCTTGGTGGCAATCACCTTGCCGTCTTTGACTGCAAGCCATGACCAGCCTGAACCGAATTGCGTGACACCGGCCTGAATGAAGTCTTCCTTCATTTTTTCAACCGAGCCAAAACCGTCGATAATCGCTTTTTCCAGTTCGCCCGGGATGGAACCGCCACCATTGGGCTTCATCCAGTGCCAGAAATGCAAATGGTTGTAATGCTGGCCGGCATTATTGAACAGACCCGCATTCTTGCCGAAAGACCCCTTAACGACGTTTTCGAGTGACTGGCCTTCCCACTCCGAGCCCTTTAGCAGGTTGTTGCCATTGTTCACGTAAGCGAGATGGTGCTTATCATGGTGGAATTCGAGGGTTTCGGCAGACATATAGGGACCAAGGGCATCATAGGCATATGGCAGTTCTGGCAATGAAAACATCGGTGCTATCCTTCTGATTGATGACTGTCGGGATGCAGACCGGGACTGTGGTATCCGGCCTGCAATCACGGTCGATTGGTTGGGCCATCTTATCCCGACCGAACCGTTCTTTTCTATACTTAAGGCGCAGATTGGTTTGGGGCAACAGACTTCAACGCACTTGATGCAATTTCCCAACCATGCCAATCAATTCCTGTAGCCAAGATGACAAAGCCCGTCAGCGGGCGATGCGTGCGAGGGAAGGGCCGGAGTGATGTTCAAAGCGGTGTTGGCATTGGCCACCATGATGGTGGCATCAGGCGGCTTTGCCATTTTCAATGGCATGGGCATGATCCTGAATGAGCGTGGCTGGACACAGGTGATCGGCGGCACATTTGTTTTGTCCACAGGCTTGTTGATCCTTTCACTTGCCGCATTGCTGACCCATGCCCGCAAACTTTTTGCGCCTGCAATACAGATCCCTCAACCTCAACCTGCCCCTCAACCTCAACTTGCCCCTCAACCTGCCCCCGATATGCCCGTGCAGCCGGTCGAGCAGGTTTTGCCAACCCCGATAGAGCCTGCTGATCGTCCTAGAGGGGTGACTGAAGATACGATCCATCACGCTGGCGGCCACCACGATCAACTGCCGTCAGCCAAACCTCATTCCGATTTTGGCGCCGCTCATGAACCGATGGCCGCTTTTGCCGAGACATTCGAGCGGGACTATCCTGCCGCCGTATCGGCCTATAAGCCGGCGCGACATCACAATGTTGCCCAGGAGAGATCAGCGCATGATCTTCTCAGTGATTTGGTCCCGCCGCCGGTTCCGATGCCCGTGGCTAAACCCGATGAGTGGAGCCAACAGGCTGACTGGCGGCCCGAGCAGCCGTCCCTGCTGGATAACCTCGCTCAAACCGCTTCTTATCAAACCCGCTATGAGCCTGTACGCCCGACCATGCCGCCTGCACCGCCAATCAGACGCGAATTGGTGGCCAGCTACACCGCAGGAGGTGTAGGCTATTTCATGTATTCAGACGAGACCATCGAAGCTGAAATGGCGATTGGGCGTTATCGTTTTGCCTCGATGGATGAATTGCGCCATTTTGTCGAAACCAATGAAGGCGGCGTCAAAGTCGGCGAATCCACCCAGATCTGAGCATAATTTCAATCGCGCGGCTTGAAATCCAATGCCACGCCATTGGTGCAATAGCGTTGGCCTGTAGGACGGGGGCCATCAGGAAAAACATGCCCGATATGGCTATCGCAGCGCCCGCAGCGGATTTCGATTCTGTGCATTCCGAAACTGCGATCCTCATGTTCGACAATCGCATCCGCTGAAACCGGCTGGAAAAAGCTCGGCCAGCCCGAACCTGATTCGTATTTCGTATCAGATTTGAATAAGGGCTGATCACAGGCCACACAATGAAAGAAGCCGGAGCGTTTTTCATCAAGCCAAGGGCCGGAAAAGGCTCTCTCTGTGCCATGTTGACGGGTTACCCGAAACTGTTCGGGCGTGAGACGGGCCTGCCATTCGGCATCACTGAGGGTCAGGCGATCGTTTTTCGGAGTGTTCATTGTCGGTGCCGTGGCGGCGTTGTCTTCTTTAGAGTTGTTCATATATACACCTTAAGGTTGTAAATAAATGACTAGTGGTTGATTAACTCGTTCGTTTGGAGATAAATTTAACCTATTTTATATAGTTTATGTGCATTATGACTTGATGACGACAGATATTTTCACTATCAAGAAAAATAATCTATTAAGATGTTATTTGCAAAATGTCTTTTGTTAAACAATTAATTGTCCAAGCGTCGATGATTTGTAGGTCCCTCAGAGGATGCATACTCTGGCAAGTTTGTTTTGCAATGTTAACGCGTGTCGATCCTATCTGAGCATTGCAAGCCTAACAGTTTAATCAGCTTGCTTTTGGAGAATAACATTATGAGCGATCAACCAGACCAATATGGTCATACAATTGATGCCACTGCCGAGATTGTCTCGGCCTATATTAGTCACAATAGTATCTCGTGGCATGATTTGCCTGCCTTGATTAAGAGTGTCCATACTGGCCTGCG
Organism: Hyphomicrobiales bacterium; assembly: GCA_947455995.1. Classification (GTDB taxonomy): domain Bacteria; phylum Pseudomonadota; class Alphaproteobacteria; order Rhizobiales; family Beijerinckiaceae; genus CAIYZJ01. Next base: position 27,036 of record CANGQA010000005.1, read on the forward strand.
GGCTTTGGAAAGTAGCGAACCGATGGTTGCCGTCGAGAGTCATAATCCCGCTGTGCCGGTTAAGAAATCTGTATTCCAAGATCATATCATCTGTCTTGAAGACGGGAAAAGTTTCAAGTCGCTCAAGCGCCATTTGCAGGCCCATTACGGCCTGACACCGGATCAATACCGGCAGAAATGGGGCTTGCCCGATAATTATCCCATGGTGGCCCCTGATTACACGCAGAAGCGGTCAATGCTGGCCAAGAAAATGGGTCTTGGACGCAAGGCAGGCACATAAGCGGGGCCTTTGGTCCGGTCATTCCGGCCCAACAACTGGTCAACTATGAAAAGGGCAGCATGGGCTGCCCTTTTGTTTGTGCATGCAGAGCTGGTCGGTGGCTAGTCTTTGCAGTCCGATCTCATGCTGCGCCATAACTGGCATTCGGCCCGCCATGCCTGCAACAATGCAATGTGGCGGTTGACATCATAATGCGTCTGGTTGCGGTCCAGCCCGGATTGATGCGCCTTGCGCCTTTGTTGCTGCAACGCTTTGCGCAACCTCTCCAAAACCTTTGCTGTCATCGCAGGCTCATCGCCTTGTAAATCTGTAGGCCAAATCCGCAGCAAAGGCGGCAGATGCTGAATCCGCACATAGCGTTTGACCCCTGCCTCGATGGTGGCATCGACAGCCCGCCAAGCCTGTATCCTCATGATGTGATCAAGCGCTCCATTCACCAGACCTGAAGGGGTGTGAGCTAGGGTCATAGGTTTTTTCTCCAAAATATATTGACAATTTACCTATTATACGAAAATAATCCTATATTACAAATGTCTTGTTGTTCACCTATCCCTAATGGAGCCAACCATGACCCATTCCTTGCCTGTCCTGACCCCGAATTCTAACCCTCACGAAGGGCCTGTCCGTGCCTTGAGCGATCATTATTGCGGCCTCACGGTGCAGGCGCAGCAGGTGCTTGCGCTATTGGCGCAGCCCGATTGCTATGGCCGGACGGCACTGGTCGCGGGCAAGGTCAGCGTGATCGGCAAACGTGGCGGAATCTCGCTGGTGGTCGGGCAGGTCGAGCTGACACAGATTGATTCGCTGGTCACATCGGGCCATCTCATCCGTGTCGGTCATGGGGAGGGTCTCATCTATCGCGTTGCCCGCCGGCAACAGGCCCATGCGACACAATCGGCACAAGAGGCCGTAGCGAAAAGACCCAAATTCCAGACGAGACAGGAAAAAAGGGTGCGTGTTGCGCAGGAAAGTCCACTGCTGTGGTTGGCGCGTCGCAAAGATAAAAGCGGACATGCCATGATTTCAGCCACAGCTCTTGCTGCGGGCGAGCGGTTGCAACAAGATTTCATCCAGGCCGGAATGAGCCCAAATATGAGCTCGGACTGGTCAGGCATGCCTGTAAGAGGTGCAGGACATGCTGGCAGCGCCTTGCTGCATAGCGAACGCCATATGGCTGCCTTACAAAGGTTGCGGAAGGCTTTGGATGCTTGCGGCAGTGAACTTGCCGGGGTGTTGCTGGACCTGTGTTGTTTTCTCAAACCAATCGAGGTTGTGGAACAGGAACGGGGCTGGCCCGCGCGATCGGGCAAGGTGATCCTGAAATTGGCTCTGTCAGCCCTTATGCGCCACTACGGTTTGTCAGAATATGCGCAAGGGTCGTCCCGCCCAGCCAAGCATTCTATCTGGCGCGCGTCCGATCAGCAGGCCGATTGATCAGGGTCAGGCCAAGGCCTGCGTGGCATCACGGCGGATGCGTTCCACCATCGAACGCACGCCGTTGGAGCGTTGCGGGGTGAGATGTTCGGAAAGTTCCAGCTGTTTGAACAGTCCCATCACATCGCTGGACAGCACGTCTTGCGGAGCTTTCCCATCGTAAAAGCTGAGGACCAATGCCACCAGACCCTTGACGATATGGGCATCGCTATCACCCCGGAACCGGAGCAAAGGTGAGCCATCGGGCCGTTGCGTCAGACGAGTGACCAACCAGACCTGACTGGCACATCCGCGCACGCGATTGTGTTCTGAGCGCTCTTCGTCCAGTAGGGGAGCAAGCGAACGCCCCATCTCGATCAGATAGCGATAACGGTCTTCCCATGTATCAAGCATGTCGAAGGTGGCTATCACATCGTCAATTTGAAGCGTCATCCGTCAGGCCCTTCGTTGGCAGTCAAAGCCTATTTAGGGCTATCGTTGAACTTTGGCCACCATCTTCTCCGGGACAGCCTTCGGGGCTGGTGCGGCCACTTTCTCGATCAACGCACCGAGCACATCGGGTTGGGGAGCCACACGGCTTGCAGGACTTTGAGGCTTGTTTTTGTCTTTGGCGTTTTCGATCGGTTGGGCAGTGGTGGTTTTGGATGATACGGCGCTAGCGGCAGAGGCAGCTGCGGATCTGGCAATTTCGGCACAAAGCCCTGGATTTGCCAGACATAAATCCTTGCCCAAAGCGATCAGATCGCCGATCTGGTCGGCTTGATGAGGACCGGTGGATGCTGCGGCTGTTTGAACGGGTTTCGATGGCTCTTTGACCGGACGGCCACCGGTGACCATCGCGAGCGCTGCGGCCTGACTGGCCTGAATGGCCGAGGCCTCAATAACCGGTGTGGTTTTCTGGCCCTGAATGGTGGTTTTTCCATTCGGATGGCTTGTTGACGGCAAGGTGGTGGCGTCCAGCCTGACAGGCGATAACGCGTAAATCGTGCCGATCACCAGAATGGAGCGAAACATCGAGCCGAACATAAAAACCCTTCACATTCCATTTGCCCGAGGGCAAAGCACCAGCACGGTCCAAGGCTGGCTTATGAGAGAAAACACCGCGACTGGTCCACAAGACAGATGGTCATGACACGTGCTCAACAGACGTGCTGGTTTGTTGAACACCATATTGGCGGTGCTGGCGAGACCTTGATGCTTTGCATGGTTTACGATTGGTAACCGCTTGAGCGCGGCATTTTGGACAAACCCTTGCCTCCTTAACGATCTTTTCCGCTGGTGCTGTCGATTTTCTGCCAAATCATTTATGTTGGCTTCAAGATAAAGGATTGTCATGTACAAGCAGGCAGACCAACAGCGCGGACACATCCCTACAGTGCCGCAACAACACGGATTTTTCCGCAGGCATCTGGTCCGGATGGTGCGGGCGGTGCTGCGTCGTCCAGCCCGTTTGGTGATAGGTCTTGTGGTTGCGGCGGCTTGTTTCGGGTTTTTGTTCAATGCACTGGTCCTGCAAGGCGGACGACATCCAGCACCATTGTTTACGCAATGGGGCAGGGTGACCGAGGATCCGCTGCCCGTTCCCCGTCCTGTGCCTATGCCTCCTTCCGATCCGGTCGCCGCTTCGATCAAATCGGCTCCGGCAGGCGAGCCTGTCCGTGAGGTGCTGTTTGTCCAGCGCGCGCTCAACCGCCTGGGCTTTGGTCCCATCCAGCCTGACGGGGTAATGGGATTGGCGACACAGCAGGCGATTGACCGTTTCGCCAATGCCCGTAAATGGGGCAAACAGGATGGTATCAGCCGCCGCCTGATTGCCGAATTGTCTGAGGCCACTGGTCTGAAACCCGAATGAGTATCCTGACGCGCTTGCGCTCCGATATCTGGGTCGACGCCTATCGTCGCAGGGCCGAGATTGCGGGCGGCTATGTCACGATCCGCCAGCGCGGCGCGGCGGAAGCGGGCGCAATCTTTCTGATTGTGACCAATAATGAGGGCGGATCACGCCTTTATGGCCCGGCCCCGCAATCATTGTATGACGAGGGTGCAACGTCCCGGCGTTTCATCGCACTCAACACCGAGAATTGGGACGCCTTGCAGGTGCAGACCATGCTGGACAAGCAGAAACGTTTTGATCCCGATCTCTGGTTGGTGGATGTGGACGACCGCGAGGGACGCCACTTCTTACTGGATGACGAGCAGGACATGACCACACAAACCATCCCGCCAGCACCCGGCTTTTGGAGGACATGATGGCTTTCTGGAAAGAGAAAACCCTGGATGAAATGACCCCGCAAGAATGGGAAAGCCTGTGTGATGGCTGCGGCCGTTGTTGTCTTGTCAAACTGGAAGACGAGGATACAGCCGAGATCTATGCCACCGATGTCAGTTGTGTCTTGTTCGATCCGTTGACCTGCCAATGCAAGAATTATAGCCAGCGCGCCTCTCTGGTCCATGATTGTGTGACCCTGACACCCGATGATGTGCGGAGCCTGCCATGGCTGCCGCCCAGTTGCGCTTATCGGTTGGTGCATGAAGGCAAGGATTTGCCCGATTGGCATCCTTTGGTTTCCGGCTCCTCCCGGACGGTGCATGAGGCGGGAGTTTCCGTGCAAGGCCGCGTGTTCGCATCCGAAGACGAGGTGCCGCTTGATGACTTGCCGGCCCGCATCAAGGACTGGCCTCTGCAATGGCCGTCCAGTCCGAAGGGTAAAAGTGCCCGCTGATTGACGCGAGCAGACTGATCAATCGGCCCGTCATTAGCCATAATATGAACATTATTCCTATATAGGATTATAGTCCTTGACAGGGCCGATGGTTTTGCCTTACTTTTATATGGTCCAAAAGCCTGCAGGCCGGTGAGGCAGGGAAGGATGGGGCCTGTCTCTTGTCACCGGGGTTGCAGGGTTATTTCAAGAGGCCCGAAGCCATGACATTGATCAGTGAACAGATGTTCAAACCCTTTTCCTCATGTCTCACTTCCACCACGACAGATCACGACAACCCGCCCTCACGTTGTTTTTATCACTGCCTGGCCGTTATGCCTTACCAGAAGGGAGGGCCGGGATGGATATGCAAGCGGTTGGGCCGTTTGCTTGCCAGTGATATTTCGCAACTCGAAGACGGTAAAAGTCCTGCAAAATTGCTCAAACGCGGCAAGCTGATTGCCCGTTGGGCCAAAGCTGCCAAAGATCTGAATTCATCCTGCTGCACTGCGCCAGACCCAGATCAGTTGAGGCTCGCCAAGCCGGATCAAGCATCTTGCGCAGCCGATCCGATTGCGCCTTATCCAAGGGAGCGGTTGATATCGGAGCCCTTGGGCGTTGAAGCTTTCCGAATGGCTTTGTCCAGGGAACTTTCCCTGATACGAAATAAAAAGGAAAAAATTCCTTGAAATTGTAACGCTGGTTGGGTATTGTTCTGTTATTGTCCAGTCTTCTGTTTTGTTGTGTTGAGCCACCCCATCCATTCAATCCAATCCTCTTATCAATATAAACCTCTCAGCTTATTCCCTTTTTCTTGGCACGGCAGTATCTCTGCCGTGCCATTTTTTATGGATCAGTGATGACCCAATCCATGGCGCAATCGACAATCGCTCCGCTTGACCAGGAGGAGTTGTGCCGACTTTACCGTGACAGCGAGGAGACGGTGGCCAGTCTGATGGCGCGTTCAGGCTTACGGGCGTCCGAATTCTATCAACTGTTGCGGGATCGTGGCTTGCCGCTCAGGCGTCCGCGCCGATCCAACCGCTCCGGCAATACAGCACCAGATCCTGAACGGCCCCGGAAGCCTGTGCGCAGGGAGGATCTGATTGCCCGCTTGTGGGAGGCGGCGTCAGGCCATATGGCGCAAATTGAAACGCGGCTCGCGCGGCTCGATCAAGAGCAATCCAGCCACCCACCGGCGGCGGGAACCGAGAGTGAACTTCGTATCATGGGCCTGATTGTTAAAACCCTGCGTGATCTGGCAGCCCTTGATGCGGATGTCGCGGGGGCGCGGAAGAAGGAGATGGTTCAAGATGACCTTGCCGCCGAACTGGCCACCTGCCCCGAAAGCATGCGCGCGGAACTGGCTCGACGTCTTGCTGGATTGCGCGAAGGCCGGTGAGGAAAAACGGATTATTGCCTCTCTGAGCGAACGCGACATTGAATTCATGCTGGCGGACTGGATGAGTTGGGCGCGGCCTGACCAATGCCCACCTGCTCTATCGCAAACCGGATTGCCATGGACGGTCTGGTTGGTGCTGGGTGGACGCGGGGCAGGCAAAACCCGCACAGGCGCAGAGTGGGTCCGCGGTATGGCTATCGGACTACCACCCTTTGCCGATCGCCCTGCCGGGCGTATTGCTTTGGTGGGGGAAACCCAGGCCGATGTCCGCGATGTGATGATCGAGGGAGTGTCGGGCCTGTTGTCTGTCCACAGACGGGACGAGCGGCCAGTCTGGCAGGCCTCGCGCCGAAGGCTTGAATGGCCTAACGGCACCATCGCACAGACTTTTTCCGCGGAAGACCCCGATAGTCTCCGCGGTCCGCAATTCGATGCTGCTTGGCTTGATGAATTGGGAAAATGGCGGCGTGCCGAAGAGACCTTCGACATGTTGCAATTCGGCTTGCGGCTGGGTGCCCAACCTCGTCAGACAGTGACAACGACGCCACGTCCGGTGCCTTTGTTGAAGCGGCTGATGGAAGATCCCGCAACAGCCATTTCCCGCGCGGCTACCCGTGCCAATGCCTTCCATCTGGCGCCATCATTTCTTGATGCCGTGGTCAAGCGCTATGCGGGAACGCGATTGGGCCGGCAAGAGCTGGAAGGCGAATGGCTGGATGAGCGCAATGATGCGCTGTGGACGCGCGCCGCATTGGAAATCTGCCGGATCGGGGTCGGAGACACGCCGCCACTTCAACGACTGGTGATCGCAATCGACCCGCCCGCCAGTTCGGGTCGGGATTCGGATTCTTGCGGGCTGATCGTTGCGGGAATTGACGTCAACCGGACGGTCTATGTGCTCAATGATGCCACGCTGCCCCAAGCCCGCCCGCATGTCTGGGCAGGAAAGGCTGCTGCTCTTTATCGGGACTACGAGGCTGATGCCGTGGTGATTGAAACCAATCAGGGCGGCGAGATGGCCGAAGCGGTGTTGCGGGAAGCTGATCCCGAATTAGCGGTGCTGCCGGTTCGTGCCACCAGAGGCAAGATGCTGAGGGCCGAACCTGTCGCGCTGCTTTACGAACAAGGACGAGTGAAACATGCAGGACTTTTCCGTGAGCTTGAAGATGAGATGTGCGATTTCGGCCCTAATCGGGAGGGTTGGGGTCTGTCGAACGGCCATTCGCCGGACCGGCTTGATGCTCTGGTCTGGGCTGTTACGGCTTTGGCCTTGGGCCCCAAAGCCACCCCACGCGTGAGACGGTTGTAAGGGCCACGCATCCCTCGGCCTCCCGCACTCCGACACTGCAAGGACATGACCATGAGCACTTTTGTTGATCGCTGGTTGCGGCGGGCTTTTGCACGCCCCGATCACACCAAAACCTCCGCCACCGGACCGATGATGGCCCTCTACCAAACGGGGCGTCCGGTGTGGACACCCCGTGATTACGCGAGTTTGGCCAAAGAGGGCTTCCAGAGCAATCCGATCGTCTATCGAGCAGTCCGCATGATTGCGGAAGCCGCTGCTTCGGTGCCTTTTCTGCTCTATGATGGCCGTAAGGAATTGGTCGATCATCCTTTGATGCGGTTGATGACCACGCCCAATCCGCGTGACAGTGGCACGGTGCTGCGCGAGGCCCTGATTGGCTACCTGCTGGTCTCGGGCAATGCCTATCTGGAAGCGGTTTGTGATGCAGGACAGGTGCGCGAGATCTATGCCTTGCGACCGGACCGAATGCGGGTGGTGCCAGGCGGGGATGGCTGGCCTGCCGCTTATGATTATCATGTCAACGGGCAATCTGTGCAGTTCGACCAGGATGCTGTGCCTGTTCCGCAAATCTTGCATCTGACCCTGTTCCATCCGCTCAATGATCATTATGGCCTGTCGCCGATGGAAGCGGCTGCGGCTTCTATCGACATTCATAATGCGGCGGGAGGATGGAACAAGGCACTGCTCGACAATGCGGCGCGACCGTCCGGTGCCTTGGTCTATGCCGGACCACCAGGGGCCACTTTGGGGGCCGAACAATTTGAACGTTTGAAAAATGAGCTGGAAGCCTCCTTTCAAGGCTCAGCCAATGCGGGGCGTCCTTTGCTGCTGGAAGGGGGGCTGGATTGGAAGCCGTTATCGCTTACCCCGAAGGATATGGATTTTATGGAGGCCAAATCGGCCGCTGCCCGTGACATCGCGTTGGCCTTCGGCATCCCTCCGATGCTGCTGGGTCTGCCAGGGGATAATACCTATGCCAACTATGCGGAAGCCAACCGGATTTTCTGGCGGCAGACCGTGATCCCGTTGTCCAGCCGGATTGCAACAAGCATCACGCATTGGCTTGCGCCTGTTTATGGGCATGTCACCTTGCAGCCGGATCTGGACCGGATCGATGCGCTGTCTCTTGAGCGTGACGCCCTTTGGGCCCGCCTGGGCAAGGCCGACTTTCTGACTGATGACGAAAAACGGGAAGCGGTTGGCTACGGCCCTCTTCATGCTGCCGGAACCGTAAAAGGCCAGCCATGAATGCCGGTCTGGATATGATTGTCGCACGCGGGGATTTGGCTGATCTAGCCCTGTTCCTGTGGGCGTCGGGAGCCTCGACAGCTCTGGCCGTCACTTTGCGCCAGCTTGGTGAGGCCAATCGCCGTTTTGATGAATTCATCCGGCAACTACACCACTTCAACAGCCATTGGGATGGCTGACCTTAAAGCGTAAAACGGGAGATATCTGCCATGCTTGACCGTTTGTCTGTCGATCTGCCCCAGCCGTCATTGGTGCCGGATGATCCTGCAGAAGCGAACGAAACCCTGAAGGTGCAGGCCCGGTTTTGGCAGCATCTTGTCCGCCTGACTGCTCCGGCCCGCCGCCTCCAGCAAATCCGCAAAGACTTTGCTGGCGGGCGTGAACCGCAGAACGCGTTGCGGGAGGGTTTGTTGTGATCGAACATCATCCCTCCAAGGCTGATGTACCGGTCGGTGAATTTGACGGTTATGCAAGCCTGTTCGGCCAGCCTGATCTGGGCCGTGATGTTGTTGCCAGCGGGGCCTTCGGTGAAAGCCTTGCCCGGCGCGGCGGTGCGGCTGGAATCAGGCTTTTGTGGCAGCATGATCCTTCCCAGCCCATCGGTGTCTGGACCGAGATACGGCAGGACCAGCACGGGCTCTATGTGCGCGGTGCGCTGAACCTGTCGGTCGCACGCGGGGGCGAATTGTTCGCGCTCTTGCAACAGGGCGCGTTGGGGGGGCTGTCAATCGGCTACCGCACCCAGAAGTCCTACGCGGATGCCCGCCACAGCGTGAGGATTTTAACCCGCATCGATCTTTGGGAAGTGTCGCTCGTGACATTTCCTTTACTGCCCTCGGCCCGTGTGTTGCGGGTTGCGGGATCCCCCTCGAACCGGAGACACTCATGACAAGTTCCAATACTTCTGTGCAGTCCTCGTTGCTGCCCCCTGTTTTGCTGGCACCGGAAGTGAAGGCTTTTGACGCCGAACCCATTGATGCGCTCACCACAGTCAATCGCCATTTCGAGGCCTTCAAGGACGGGAATGACCAGCGTCAGTCGCTGATCGACAAAGGCCGTTCGGTCGATGTTTTGATGGAAGAAAAACTGGCCCGTATGACCCATGCACTGGACGAGGCGCAAAGCAGATTGGAGAGCGCTTTACGTCAGCAACGCCGTCCGATGCTGGAGGGTGCCGAGCATGACTATACCAGCCCGCAACACCGCCACTATAAAAGTGCCTTCCACGATTACATGCGCTCTGGCGAAACATCCGGCCTGAAGGCACTCGAGCTCAAAGCGTTGTCCGCAGGCAGTCAGACCGATGGAGGCTATTTGGTAACACCGCCAGTCGAACGCGACATTCTCAAGCGTATGTCCGTGGCCTCACCGATCCGTTCGATTGCCACAGTCCAGCAGATTTCAACCGCGACCTATCGCAAAGCCTATTCGACCACCGGGCCGGGAGCAGGATGGATCGGCGAAGTCGTGGCGCGCCCGCAAACCACCTCGCAGGTGATTGCCGATCTGAGTTTCCCGACCATGGAACTCTATGCCATGCCTGCAGCAACCCAGACTTTGCTGGATGATGCGGCGGTCAATGTCGAACAGTGGATTGCCGATGAGGTGCAGGTTGTGTTTGCCGAGCAAGAAGGCGCAGCCTTCGTCAATGGTGATGGCACAACCAAGCCGCTCGGCTTTATGACACCGGCAAAAATTGCACAGGCCAACTGGAGCTGGGGCAAACTCGGCTATACCGTCACGGGGCTGTCGGCAGGCTTCACTGCCACCAATGGATCGGATGCGCTGATTGATCTGATCTATTCGGTCAAGGCGGGCTATCGCCAGAGCGGACGTTTTGTGATGAACCGCAAGACGCAGGCGGCGATCCGCAAGCTCAAGGCCACAACGGGCGAATATTTGTGGCAACCTCCGGCCATATTGGGCCAGCCTGCGACCTTGATGAATTTTCCGCTCGTCGAGGTCGAGGACATGCCCGATATTGCCGCCGATAGTTTTTCTGTTGCCTTCGGCAATTTCGCCCGCGCATATCTGATCGTCGACCGGATCGGTATCCGGGTGTTGCGTGATCCTTATTCCAACAAGCCCTATGTGATGTTCTACACCACCAAACGCGTGGGAGGTGGAGTGCAGGATTTCGATGCCATCAAACTGTTGAAATTCGGCACGGTCTGAGGACCGATTTGATGCGGCGCCTCACCGATTCAGGGTCTTGTCGATCCATGCACGCTGGGGTGCCAGCATGATACCTTGGGTCATGGCCCCGCAACGGGCTTGACCCTTGCCTTCGCTCCAGACCGTGATGGCTTGCAACACGCCGTCACGGTCGAAGATGCCGCCACCGGAATCGCCTGTGCAGGCACCCTGGTTGGCTTGTCCGGCGAGCCAAAGCAACAGCTTGCCCTGTCCGTAGGGCGTGACCACGGGGAGGGTGATCTGCCGCAAGGTGCCTGTGCTATCTGGCTGGGCCTCGCTCGACAGGCCGAACCCTTGAATAGTCAAGCGTGTGTCTTTGGGGCTTGGAGGCTGACGGGATGGCGGCAGCTTGGCCGGTGCGAAACTGTCGGGCAAAATACGTTTCACCTGCACAATCGCAAGGTCGATCGAACGGCTGCGCGCAGCAATGGCATCGCTGTGATAATCGGGATGGATGGTGATCCGTTTGGGCTCTTCCATGACAGGCTTGCCGTCAGCCCCGCGCCAATGCAAGCGGTAGGCAGACCCGCCTGTTACGCAATGGGCCGCTGTCAAAACGGAATCTGGTCCAATGACCACTCCGGAGCAGACCGAGCCGCGATCGGACAAGACCATCAGCATCGGATTTTCACCCGGGGGCACGCTCTGTCCACCGACAATGGCCCGAACCGGTGCGGTGGTGATCAGTATTGCGCCCAAGGCGAGCATGGCCAGATGGGCGATCATGATGCCGGAGCGTAAGGGATTCAGATCAATCAAGAGTGAAGACCTCTTTTTGAAAACCATTTTTCTTTTCCACTCATCGGAGATTTTGCAGATGATGTCCATGCAATTGATCGCGGAACCGCTTGTCGAGCCGGTGACATTGGACGAGGCGAAGCTGTTTTTGCGGATCGACACCCTTGATGATGATGCGTTGTTGGCCAATCTGATCATGGCTAGCCGCCGCGTGATCGAACTCACAACCCGAACCTGTCTGCTGCAACAGACGTGGCGATTTGGGGTTGATCGTTGGCCGTCGAACACGTTGCTGCGCTTGCCATTGGCTCCACTTCAGTCTGTGTCCTCTGTGACTGTGATGGACGCAAGGGGCAATCGGCTTGCGCAAAATGTGCTCGATTTCCTGGCGAACCCAACCAGTGTGCCGCCCACTGTTATGGCCAAAACCGTCCCGCCTGTCAGTGCTGCTCGTGAGGGCGGTATCCAGGTCGATGCTGTGCTTGGTTATGGCAGCACCGCTGCATTGGTCCCTCAGCCTTTACGGATGGCGGTGTTGATGGTGCTGGCACAATATTATGAAACGCGGGGGCAGGGGGACGGCACACTGCCTGCGGCTGTGCGGACATTGATTGCACCGTTTACACGGAGGGCCTTATGAGCACGCCCTTGCATGACGCCGGTTTGCGGGCCCGTGACCCTGCATTGGCGGGCCGTCTGCGCGACCGCCTGAGTGTGGAAGTGCCTATTGATGTGCCCGATGGATATGGCGGGCTGACCCGAAGTTATCAGGTTAGCACCAAAGTCTGGGGGATGATTGTGCCTTATCAGATCAGGACAGGACGCGGGCCTGATCAGGACGGGCAGGTGATCAGCCATTTGGTTGTGATGCGCTGGCGCGGTGATATCGAAATCGGGATGCGGCTGCGCAAGGGTACACGCCTCTTGCGGATCTGCGAGTTGGCCGATGCCGACGGACGGCGGATGCGGATGGTGTGTCTGTGCGAGGAGGATCACGCATGACTGTGACAGTCCCTATCATCACGGGTCCGGTCCTGGCTGTGCGCGAGAGGCTGCGTAATTTCTGGTTGGCCGATTCCGTGCTGCTCGGCTTGCTGGGTGGCGAGAAGATTTACGATACAGCCCCGCGTTCGGTCATTCCGCCTTATGTGACCTTTGGCAGCGTGACAGCCAGACAATGGCTCGGCGGCAGCCAGCGTGGTCATGAGCAGAATATCACGATTACTGTCTGGTCGCGCCAGATTTCGGACCGCGAAAGTCTTGAGATCGCAAGTCGGATGAGCCTGATCAGCGATGGCGCTTTGCTGTCTATGGCGGATTATCAGCTTTGGCCCTTGCAGGTGTTGAACCTTGATTGTCCGCAAGGCACGCCGCAAGGTTTGCGGCAGACGGTCGTGGTCCTGCGGGCGCTGACTGCGCCAATCGCTAGAACCTAGTAAAGCGGTATTTGCTGGAGCGCGGCATTGATGTCGGCGCGGGCCTGGCTCTGCTGGTTGGTCAGCATGACGAGAAACTCCTCGCTGGCTGGTTCAATACCGGTTTCGATCGCGAAGATATTATGGCTGAGCGAGGTGTAGTAGGCGACAAGGCGGCGGAACACCGGATCACGGTGTTTAAGACGCGCAAAATTGGCGGCCTGATCCGCAAATTCCTCCTCGACTGAAAGCAGCACAGGGGAGACCACCAAACCCGGATCTTCGGGGTGCGATGGCGGCTCATCTGGATTGGGATCACTCACAGCAACAACTCCTGATTCATCGAGAATTCATAGCCCTAACCTGCATGTCCGACAACCGGACAGAATGGGCTTGGCAGCAGCAGCTTTTTGAAACGGTTATGGCGAGGATGCATGAATACGGATTTTCACGAAGTGGTTTTTCCGCTGGCCTTGTCGATGCAGGCCCGCGGCGGGCCGCAGCGGCATACAAACATCGTTACCACTGGCGCAGGTCGCGAGAACAGGATCAGCCGTTGGGCCTATTCACGATATCACTACGACATCGGCTCAGGAATAAAAACACGCGCTGATCTGGCGTTGCTGCTGAGCTTTTTTGAGGAACGGCGCGGGGCGTTTTACGGCTTCCGTTTCCGTGATCCGCTCGATCACTCCAGTGCGGAGCCGGATATGGCCGTGACGCCGTTCGATCAGCCGATCGGGCAGGGTGATGGCACGCGTCTGGCGTTTCAACTGGTCAAAACCTATGGCGCTGCGTTTGCGCCTTATGCGCGACCTATTTTCAAGCCTGTTGCCGGAACTCTCCGGCTTGCTGTGGCGGGAGTGGAGGTCGCACTGGGGCAAAATGCCGATTGTGATCCGCGCACGGGACTGGTGCGCTTTCGTTCGGGCCATTGTCCGGCGCCCGGGCAGACGGTAACCGCAGGTTTTGAATTCGATGTCCCCGTGCGTTTTGCCGATGATCGGCTGGAAGCAGCTCTCGATGCTTTCGGAAGCGGCGAGATCACCAAAATCAGTTTGATCGAATTGCTCTGCCAACCGGAAAAGGCATGAGATGATGCGTGATATTCCTCAAAGCCTGACGGGTGATGCCGCCACCCATGCCTTGTGCTGGCGTGTCATGCGGCGCGATGGCGTGGTGCTGGGTTTTACCCAACATGATAAAGATTTGATATTCGGCGGGATAACGCATGAGGCGCGCAGCAGGCTGGATGTGGAGTCTGCACATCAGCTGGCGGGCTTTGCTGGCAGCGAAGCCGTATTGCTGGGTGCGCTTGTTTCTGAAAGTGTGACACAGGCCGATATAGTGGCAGGTCTGTATGACCATGCAACCATCGAGACATGGCTGGTCAATTGGAACGACCCAACCCAATGCGTCCTGCTCGATTGCGGATCGATCGGATGGATCGAGTCTTCCGATCAGGGGTTCAAGGTCGAGGTGCGCTCCGTCGTTGACCAGTTGATGCAGCCACTGGGCCGTTTGTTCCAGGCCCATTGCTCGGCCGATTTGGGCGATAGCCGTTGCGGCATTGCTTTGAAGGGTCCGGGGTTTCGGCTTGAGGGCATCGTCCGCAATACCGATGGCCGCTCCATGCTGTCCATGGATTCGGGAGGCTTCGGCGCCGATGGGTTCAGCCGTGGCGTTTTGCACGTGCTTGATGGGGGCAATGCGGGCATGCGGGCGGATATCAAGACACATGATGTCAACGGCGGTCAGGCGCAAATCAGTCTGTGGCAGGCCTTGCCTTTCATGCTTGGAGTCGGTGATCGCGTCGCTGCCATTGCAGGGTGTGACAAGACCATCGGCACCTGCCAGACGCGCTTTGGCAATGCCGCTAATTTCCGTGGCTTTCCGCGTATGCCAGGCAATGATCTGTTGATCCGTCGGGTGAATGATGGCGAGGCGGGTATGGATGGCGGGAGTCTTTTCCAGTGATCCCCTCCATGACAACGGACACCTTGGCCAAATGCGTGGTGGATGAGGCACGTCGATGGATTGGCACTCCCTATCTCCATCAGGCCTCGTTATGCGGGGTAGGTTGTGACTGCCTCGGTCTGGTGCGTGGTATCTGGCGGACCTTATATGGCGAAGAGCCCGAACCCTTGCCTCATTACAGTGCCGATTGGGCCGAGGCATCGGGCAGCGAACAGTTATTGCGAGCCGGACACAGGCATTTCATACCGGTTGCTATGGCGGATATGGCAGCCGGAGATGTGGTGCTTTTCCGCTGGCGCGCCGGGTGTCCAGCCAAACACATGGGCGTGTTTTCTGGCGACGGCACCATGATCCATGCCCATGCGGGTGCGTCCGTCGCAGAGGTGCATTTCGGTATCTGGGCACGCCGCATCGCACAGGTTTTTCGCTTTCCGACGCCAGATCAACGGGGTGAATGATGGGCACTTTGATCTTGAATGCTGCGCAAGGATCAGTGCGCGCCACAGCGGGTGGATTGATCGGTCATGGGGTCGGTTCCCTGCTGGGCGGTGGTCCGATTGGCTCGATGTTCGGACGTATCGCAGGGCAGGCATTTTCTGGTGCTTTGTCAGATCACCGGACCCGCTTGCATGATGGCCCGCGTCTGCATGATATGCCGGTGATGGGGGCGACGGAGGGTGCGCCCATTCCCAAAGTCTATGGACGGGCCCGCATCGGGGGCACTTTGATCTGGGCAACCCGTTTTGCCGAAGTGATTACCCAGACTGAAACCGAAACAGGCTCGGGTGGAACGTCTGGCGGGCTTGGCTTTAAGGGCGGTGGCGGCGGGAGTTCCACCCTCAACCGGACCTATTCATATTATGGCAATTTCGCCGTCGCCGTGTGCGAGGGCCCGGTGGCATTTATCAGGCGGATCTGGGCGGACGGCCAATTGCTCGACCATCAGGCCGTGACATTGCGCATCTATCGCGGTGATGAAAGTCAGCAGCCAGATCCACTGATCGTGGCCAAGGAGGGAGCGGCCAATACGCCGGCCTTTCGCGGAACGTGTTATGTGGTTTTCGAGCGGATGCCGCTTGCCGCTTTCGGCAATCGTTTGCCGCAACTGAGTTTCGAGGTGGTGCGTCCGGTCAATGGTATCGGCCAAAAAATTCGCAGCATCAATCTGATTCCGGGATCGGGAGAATTTGTCTATGGCGTGACTGCCACCTCACGCGATTTTGGGCAGGGGAACAGCCAGTCCGAAAGCCGCCATGACCTGTCTGGAGCATCCGACTGGATGGTCTCGCTGGATGCATTGCAGGCATTGTGTCCCAATCTGCAGCATGTGCAACTGGTGGTGAGCTGGTTCGGCGATGATTTGCGGTGCGATAGCTGCACCGTCGCACCGCGTATCGAGATGGCCGGCAAAGCAACGATCGGTGCCCAATGGACGGTGGCAGGATTGGCGCGGGTGGGCGCACGGACGGTCAGTCAAATCAATGGACGCGCGGCTTATGGAGGCACCCCGTCTGACCAGTCGGTCATGGAGGCGATAACCGATTTGCACCGTCGGGGGCTCGCGGTGACGCTTTATCCGTTTTTGATGATGGATATTCCACCCGACAACACGCTGCCCGATCCCTGGAGCGGAACCGATAGGCAGGCGGCCTATCCTTGGCGTGGGCGGATCAGCTGTGCACCTGCACCCGGTCAAGCCGGTTCGCCCGATGGAACTCTTGCGGCAGCCACGGCGGTCCAGAAATTTTTCGGCAATGCCACCGCTGCCCAATTCAGCTATCGCAACGGCGTGGTTTTTTCGGGCGGTGCGGAATGGTCGTGGCGCCGCATGGTCTTGCATTATGCAACGCTTGCCAAAGCAGCCGGAGGGGTCAACGGCTTCATTATCGGATCGGAATTTGTAACACTGAATCATATCCGCAGCGGCATAGGAACCTTTCCCGGGCCGATCGCTTTTGCCCGTCTGGCAAATGAGGTGCAATCCGTGCTGGGAACCGCAACGGTGCTGACCTATGCGGCTGACTGGACAGAATATGGCGGTTACAGCCCGGGCGCAGGCGAATTGCGATTTCCGCTCGATGTGCTGTGGGCGCATCCGGCGATCGGGGCGGTGGGGATTGATGCCTATTGGCCCGTATCCGATTGGCGTGACGGCAACCAGCACCGCGATTTAGCCCAAGCTGAAACCATCTATGATCCCGCCTATCTTTCGACTTGCATGATATCGGGTGAAAACTTTGACTGGTATTATGCCAGCCCTTCAGATCGGCAAGCCCAGTTGCGCACTCCCATCACTGATGGCCGCATCAACAAGCCATGGGTGTGGCGTGCAAAGGATATCCAGGGCTGGTGGTCCAATCAACATTTCGAGCGCTTGAATGGCTCGGAATACGCTAATCCCACGCCGTGGCAGCCCTTCTCGAAACCGATCTGGATGACCGAAATAGGCTGTCCTGCGGTGGACAAGGGAGCGAATGCCCCCAATGTCTTTCCCGATCCTAAATCCTCCGAGGCGGCTTTGCCGCCTTTTTCGCTCGGCGAGCGTGACGATGTCATGCTGTTGCGTTTTATCGAGTCTGTCTTGCTGGCTTTTGATCCGCACCAGGGCGCGGATGCCAGCCGTAATCCAACGTCGCCAGTCTATGGCGGGCGGATGATCGACGCGGACCGCATCAGCTTTTGGGCCTGGGATACACGGCCGTTTCCGGCCTTTCCGATGATGGGCGATGTCTGGGCCGACAACGGCAATTGGCAAACCGGACATTGGTTGACAGGACGCCTTGAAAGCATCTCGCTCGATGGCCTGATGAAATCGATGCTGGATGATGCCGGTCTCAGTGTGGCTTTGACGGGGCGTATCGACGAGGTGATCGATGGTTATGTCGCCGATCATCCGATGAGCGTGGCCGAGATGGTCGCTCCCTTATGTGATCTGCTTGATATCGAGGTGGCGGTAACGGGAGCGGGTCTGCGTCTGCTGGCATCAAAGCGCAAGCCAGTTGCACAACTGATGCGAGATGATTGTGTGGCCCTGCCCAACGGGGCATTGTTTGAACACCACCGCAAACGGGAAACAGGTTTACCGAGTGAATTGGCTTTGAGCTTTACTGAGTCTGAAGCTGATTATCGTCGTGCCGTAGTATCTTCCCGGCGGCTGACGGGTCGGGTTGGGCACAAGGCGCTGGCTGAATTTGCACTGGTGACACGCCGGTGCGAAGCCCAGCGTATGGCCGATACATGGTTGCATCGCCTTTGGACAAGCCGTGACGAAGTGACGTTTGCATTGACGCCGCGCTGGATCGGACTTGAGGTTGGTGATGTGGTCATGCTGCCGGTCACCGATCTGGCAGGGACCTTTGTCATTACATCAATTCGTGAACAAGGCACGCGGCTGATCACAGCTCGTGCTATTGCCGATACGATCGGTAAAGCCCGGCCAGTTTCTATGCCCGCCCTTCATATGAGCGCACCGAAACTGGCCAGTCGTCCATGGGTGGCGATTTTCGATTTGCCGATCACGATGGGATCACCGGTGGTGATGCAAGTGATTGCTGCCTTTGCCGATCCTTGGCCTGCAAGCCTAACAGTCTGGCGGTCTGCCGACGCGGTGTCCTATGATCCTGTTTTGACGCTGGATGCTCCTGCACGGCTCGGCAAGCTGCTCGGCGATTGCCCTGCTGGCCGTCTTTGGGTGTGGGATGAGTCCTGTTCTTTGACCATCGAGTTGCAAGGCGGGGTCTTGACCAGTCCGGGCGATCTCAACGGATTGAGCGGTTCGCCCGCTCTGGCGATCGAGGGAGCAGACGGGACATGGGAGGTTATCAGCTTTGCACGGGCCGAATTGGTCGGACCCAAACAATGGCGGTTGAGCCGTTTGCTGCGCGGTCTGGGCGGGTCAGAACTTGCAGCGCAGCGCTTTGTCGCCGCCGGTGCACGTTGCGTTGTGCTCGACAGGGCGGTCAAGCCATTGCGGCAGGGGCTGTCTGCTTTAGGAGAGGTTTGGCATTGGCGTGTTGCGGCTTCGCATCTTGACTATTCCGACACGATGGCTGTGGCACTCGATTCAACGGTCAGTGGAGCGGCTTTGATCCCTCTGTCTCCGGTGGGGCTGACCACCAAACGGACCCCGCAGGGCATTGTGCTGAACTGGATCAGGCGCGCACGCTCGGATGCAGATGGATGGGGTGTGTCGGATATTCCGATGGATGAGGACGTCGAGGCCTATCAAGTCAGCATTATCAAACAAGGCCAGACCATCCGGCAGATGATGGTTTCGACCACCAGCTGCCTCTATGCCGCCACTGATGAATGGGCTGATTTCGGGCAGGCACAAAGCCGTCTCTGGGTCAGTATCAGGCAGATCAGTTCAGCTGTCGGACCTGGTGCTGCGCTGACAGCACATGCGACTATCCTCTCGTAACACGACTTTTTATAGAAGGATCAATCCTATGGCGCAAACGGCTCGGCTCGGTCTGGCACTGATGGCAGCAGCGCAGGCACAAAAACATGTGACCCATAATGATGCATTGCTGTCGCTCGATGCGCTTGTTCAGGCGGTGGTGCTGGAAACGGACCGTCTGTCTCCACCGGCCGTGCCGCAAGAGGGCGATGCTTATCTGATCGGCACATCGCCCACAGGTGCATTTGCAGGGCAGTCCGGCATGCTGGCAGCTTACCTGACAGGAAGTTGGCGGTTCTTTCAGCCACAAACGGGTTGGCTGGTTTTTGCCAAAAGCCGCAATGCGCTGATGGTGCTGAGTGGTGGCAGCTGGCATGTGCTGGATGATCTGGCCCAAAGCTTTGCCAATCTCAAAAGTCTTGGCATCGGAACCAGTGCGGATTCGACCAACCGGCTTGCAGTCAAAACCAATGCCGCCTTGTTCGTAGCCACCAGTGCAACCGAGGGCGGCAGTGGTGATTTACGGGTGGTGTTCAACAAGCCCTTGCCTACGGGGACTGTCTCGCATCTTTTCCAGTCCAACTGGTCCGGGCGAACCGAATTGGGGCTGACCGGGGATGACCAGTTCCATATCAAAGTCTCGCCCGATGGCAGCTCATGGACCGAGGCACTGGTTTGCTCCCCCGCCAATGGCACGGTGCGGATGGATAGAGTGCTGACAGGCCGCGCGACGCCTCGTGTGACCGCTTGCTACGAGGCTGAATTTTCAGGGGCAAGCAAGCTGGGTATCGCGCTCAATGACAGCGGTGCCGCGGCATCCACAGCCATCAGCTTTAGTCGCTCGGGTGTGCTGATCGGTTCGGTCGGTTTGGCAACTGCCGGTGTCAGTTTTAACACCACATCGGATTATCGCCTCAAGACGGCAATCAAGCCGCTATCATGTGCCGTCAATCGGCTCAAACAGCTCAGAGCACTGCGCTACGAATTTATCTCCCAACAGGGGCATGAGCTTGATGGATTTTTGGCGCATGAGGTTGCAGATGTGGTTCCAGAAGCGGTGACAGGAACCAAAGACGGTATCGACGAGCAAGGTCTTCCGGTATGGCAGCAACTCGACCAGACCCGCTTGATCCCTTTGCTGGTCGCAGCTTTGCAGGAGGTGCTGATCCGCCTTGAAACTCTCGAAACCCATTGATCGGACTTGTTCATATCATGTTCAGCGATCGCGGTTTACAGATAGGTCTATGAAAACAGCATTCTCATCATTGATTTTCATTATCGCCATGCTGGCACTGGCCGGCACGGGCGTTTATGCTGCAAGCAACGGGGCAGGACGTTCCTGTTTGTCGGCCCCCGATGTGCGTGAACTGGTCGACAAGGCAGAGGTGGTTCCCGCCGCCCGCGCCATTTATACCGCAAGAACGGCGGTTTTCGGCGAAGCCGTCAAGGTACGCTTGTGCAAACAGGATGGGGCGTTTGTTTATCTGGTAACGATACTGGCAAAAGATGGAAAAATCAGGGTAGTTGAAGTCGATGGCCGTTCCGGCACTTTGATCGAGCGGCATTGAGGCCGATGGGGAAATATTGAAATGCGATTGCTGGTTGTCGAAGATGACAAGGACTTGAACCGCCAGATTGTTGCTGCGCTAGAGCAGGCCGGCTACGTCGTCGACAAAGCTTTTGACGGTGAGGAAGGCCAGTATCTGGGAGAAACAGAGCCTTATGATGCGGTGATCCTCGATCTTGGTCTGCCAGTCCATGATGGATCGTCGGTGCTAAAGGCATGGCGCGAAGCAGGCAAGACAATGCCAGTGCTGATCCTGACTGCTCGCGGGCGCTGGAGCGACAAGGTCAATGCGTTCGATATGGGTGCAGACGATTATGTCACCAAACCCTTCCACATTGAAGAAATTCTGGCACGTGTCCGCGCCCTCCTGAGGCGGGCAACCGGCCATGCCAAAAGCGAGCTGGTCTGTGGTCCGGTGGTGCTCGACACTAAAAACGGGCGGGTTACGGTTGATGGCAATCCGGTGCGGCTGACCTCGCATGAATACCGTCTGATCGCCTATTTGATGCACCATCAGGGCCGCATCATCTCACGAAGCGAAATCATCGAACATCTTTATGATCAGGATTTCGATCGCGACTCGAACACCATCGAGGTGTTTGTCGGGCGAATCCGCAAAAAGCTCGGGATTGATATTATCGAAACCGTACGCGGCCTTGGCTACAGGCTGGAATTGCCGCAGGCTGGTTGAGCATGATGCAACTGATCGGCAAAGCTTCTTTATCAACGCGGATGATTGTCGGCGCTTTGCTGAGTAGTCTGACCGTACTGGCCGCAGCGGGTGTGATTCTCAGCCATATCCATAGACAGGCCACGGAGCAGGCATTTGACGAACGGCTTAACGTCTATTTGCAGGCGCTGACCGGTGGATTGGCCTCACCGACCGAAAGCGACCATTCGGAGCCTTCCGATCTTGGCGATCCCAAATTCGATTTGCCGATGTCGGGCTGGTATTGGCAGATTGACAGCGGGGGTGACGGTAAGGGTGTTACGATTGCGTCGCCCTCTTTGTTCGGGTCGAGGTTGCCGCGCTTGGTCACGCCGACACCACGCACCACCAGTTCCGATATTCTGATAGGCTATGTCATAGGCCCAGATGGTCGTAATTTGCGGGTGATGGAGCGGATGGTTCTGACCCCGGATGGGGTCTGGCACAGGCTGCGCGTGGCGGCGGATGCCGATGAAATCGAGCGGGCCGTTCAGGCTTTTCGCTTTCCCCTTTTGCTGACATTCGGCCTGTTGGGTGCGATTATTGTCTGTCTGACAGCCTTGCAAGTCTGGTTGGGAATGCGTCCGTTGGGGCGGCTGTCCAAAGCCTTGGCCGACATCAGAACCGGACAGGCCGACAGGATTGATGGCGGCTATCCGCCCGATCTGGCTCCTCTGGCGCGGGAATTGAACTTACTGCTCGAGTCCAACCGCGAGATCATGGAGCGGGCCCGTACGCAGGTCGGCAATCTTGCCCATGCTTTAAAGACGCCATTGAGCGTTATAGCCAACGAGGCTGCCACCATAGATGGCGAGGTAGGCGATAAAATCCGAGAGCAGTCGGCTGTGATAAGCACCCAGATGGACTGGTATCTCGAGCGCGCCAGAACGGCGGCGGCCAGCGTTGCTCTGGGCAGAGCGACCGAGCTTGCTCCGGTGATTGGCGGGTTAGCAAGGGTGTTCGCTAAATTGTGGCAAAGCCGGGCCGTCGCGCTGGTGCATGAGATTCCATCCGGTCTGTGTTTTCGTGGCGAGAAACAGGATCTGGAGGAAATGCTTGGCAATTTGATCGATAATGCGGGCAAATGGGCCAGTACAAAGGTGACTGTAACGGCTTTTGTGAGTGAGGGCGTAGAGCCGTTTGTCAGTGTCATGATTGATGATGATGGCCCCGGTTTGGCCAAGGAATTGCGAATTGAAGCCATGCAGCGTGGGCGCAGGCTCGATGAAACCCGCCCCGGTACGGGACTTGGTTTGGCGATTGTCGCCGATCTGGCCAAACTCTATGGCGGACAACTGACCCTGGAGGACAGTCCTGCTGGTGGATTACGGGCCTGTTTGCACTTGCCGGCACTGCAGTCCCCGTCATAAAGGCGCATGAATGTTATTTCTGAGCATTGCCCGAATCTTGCCTATTTTGTATGAAATGGCTCAGTCAAGACTTCGGAACCTGCCTTTCGAAACCTCCATTCGGAACGGTTAAAACAAACGGAAACAAGAAGATGATGGGATCAAAAAAGCTTGTGACATGTGCTTTGGTCGGCGCGTTGGCTATCGGTGCAGCAGGCTGCTCGCAATCAACCGGACCGAACCAGTCCGGCGGCACGGTGATCGGGGCTGTCGCCGGTGGATTGATCGGGAGTCGTTTCGGTGGCGGTGGCGGCAAGGTTGCGGCTGTGATCGCTGGTACAATGCTGGGTGGTATTGTCGGCTCGCAAATCGGCAAGAATATGGATGATGAAGCCCGTCAGCAGGCCTATAACGCCCAGTATCAGGCGGTTTCGACCGGTAATCCCTACAACTGGCAATCCAGCAACAGTGGTCCGCGCGGGTCTGTGGAGCCTGGTCCGGTCTATTCCGAAAGCGGCCGTGTTTGCCGTCAATATACCCATACCATTATCATCGACGGACGACAGGAGCGTGGTGTAGGTACGGCCTGCCGTGCGCCGGATGGACGCTGGGATATTGTGAATTAATCAACTGATCGAAGAGATCGGGCCGTAAACGCGGCCCATTTCGGTTGTCGCGGTTGTATAAGTTGTGACGAGGCAGAGTTTGCGCGTGACAAGATGGGGCAATCGCCGCTAACAAGGCCCTATGCAAGCATCTTTGATTGACGCGCTGATGTTTTCTCTCATGGTGGGCGGTGCCGTGATGGCTGTACTGTGGCCCTTGTCACGAGTTCACGTGCAACCTGCTGCCGCCCAGCTTGATGTTGATTTCTATCGCCTTCGTCTGACTGAAATTGACGAAGATCTTGCCCGTGGGCTGATCCGCGACCGTGAGGCCGAAGCTGCCCGTACCGAGGCTGCCCGACGTATTCTTGCGCTCAAGCCCGACGCACAGAGTTTTTCGGATCAACCCGCTGCCCATCGTGGACAAGCCGCCTTGATGGCTTTGATTGCTATTCCACTGGTCAGTTTGAGCCTGTACGGCATCTGGGGAAATCCCGGTCAACCGGATATGCCCTATGCCGAGCGCCCGGCTGCGTCGTCGGTGTCCAATGTCTCTGGTATGGCGGGCATCCTATCGAAAATCGAAACCCATTTGGCGACGCATCCGGATGATTTGCAGGGGTGGGAATTGATTGCGCCGATCTATATGGCGACCGGACAATTCGATGATGCTGTTAAAGCCTATACGGCTTTGGTGCGCGGCATGCAGCCGAGTGTTGCACATTTCGAGGCTCTGGGCGAAGCCATTGTGGCCCAAGCCGATGGCCTGGTGACTGCCGAGGCTGTTGCCGTGTTTGCCAAAGCCCTTGCTCTTGATGGGAATGCACGCTCGGCCCGTTTTTATTCAGCGCTCGCACTGGAACAAGATGGCCGCACAGCGGATGCTGCAAAAGCCTACCGGTCTTTGTTATCTGAATTAGAGACAGGCAGTGAAGCTGCACAAACCGTCCAGCAAAGGCTTGAAGAACTGGAAAAGGGCCGCGGCCGATGACCCGTAAAACACGACGTCTGATCATCATCGCGGGGCTAGGCTCGATTTTGGCATTTGCGGTCGGTTTGGTGCTTTATGCCCTCAATGACTCCATCGTGTTTTTCTATGGCCCGACCGAAGTGATCGAGAAAAAAATCAATGTCGGTGCACGCTTGAGAATTGGTGGACTTGTGAAAGTCGGATCGGTTGTCAGGTCATCGGATCGGATGGTCGAATTTGTTGTCGGTGACGGCAACAACGAGATTGTGATCCATTATAAAGGCTTGTTACCCGATCTGTTCCGCGAGGGGCAGGGGATTGTTGCCGAAGGCAGGCTGGAGGCGGGACAAAGGTTTGCTGCTGACAGTGTGCTGGCCAAGCATGACGAGAATTATATGCCGCGCGAAGTCGCCGATTCCTTGAAAAAGCAGGGTCATTGGCAAGGGGAGACAAAGCCATGAGGGACTCCCTTATATGACAGTTGAGTGGGGGCATTTCGCGCTCATCCTTGCGCTGGTTCTGTCGTTGTGTCAGGTCGGGCTGCCATTTTGGGGGCTTGTCGGCCGTGATGCCGCTTTGATGCAGACAGCACGCGGTACGGCTGTCGGCAGTTTTGTGTTCACATTCTTGGCTTTTACGGCTCTGAGTTATGCCTATGTGCAATCGGATTTCTCGGTCATCAATGTGGCCATGAACTCTCATTCGACCAAACCGCTTGCTTATAAAATATCCGGCGTATGGTCGAACCATGAAGGGTCTATGCTGCTATGGGTTTTGATCCTTACCCTGTTTGCCGCTTTGGTCGCGATGGCACGCCAAGCGATACCGCTGTCTCTCCTGGCGGCGGTTTTGATGGTGCAAGGAGCGGTGGCGAGTGCCTTCTTGTCGTTTATCCTGATGACTTCAAACCCATTTCTGCGCACGTTGGATGTCCCTGCAGAAGGGCGGGGGTTGAACCCGATCTTGCAAGATCCAGGTTTAGCAATCCACCCGCCGCTGCTCTATATCGGCTATGTTGGTTTTTCGATTGCCTTTTCCTTCGCCATCGGTGCGCTGATTCATGGTCGGATAGATGCTGTCTGGGCGCGGTTTGTGCGTCCCTGGACCCTTCTGGCCTGGTCCTTTTTGACGTTGGGAATCGCGATGGGCTCGTATTGGGCCTATTATGAATTGGGGTGGGGTGGTTTCTGGTTCTGGGATCCGGTCGAAAATGCCTCTCTCATGCCTTGGCTTGCGGGGACCGCGTTGCTGCATTCCACAGTTGTGATGGAAAAACGCGATGCGCTGAAGGTCTGGACTATCCTACTGTCTATACTGACCTTTTCCATGTCACTGATCGGCACATTTCTAGTACGCTCGGGCGTATTGACCTCTGTTCATACCTTTGCATCCGATCCGTCGCGCGGTAAATTCATACTGGGGATTCTGGTGTTTTTTATCGGCGGTGGTCTCAGTCTGTTTGCGTGGCGGGCTAATGCCTTGCGGCAGGGCGGGTTATTTGCTCCGATTTCTCGTGAAGCCGGATTGGTGCTTAACAATCTGGTGCTTGCAACGATGGCTGCAACGGTGCTGATCGGGACGCTTTATCCTCTGGTTCTGGAGGCTATCAGCGGGGACAAGATTTCGGTTGGAGCGCCCTTTTTCGAGACGACGATGCTGCCGCTATTTCTGCCGCTTGCGGTCCTGCAGCCTTTGGGCACGGCCCTCTCGTGGAAGCGAGCCGATGTGTGGGCGGCTATGAATCGTCTGTCATGGGCCTTCGGCTTATCGCTGCTTGTCATGGGTATCGTGCTTTATGCGACGCGCGGTGGTTCTGTACTCGCACCAATCGGTGCTGGGATCGGCTTATGGCTGGTGCTGGGATCGCTGGGGGATCTGTGGCTTCGAGTCTGGCGGGCCAAAGCGGGTTGGGTGGGGAACTTGTCTCGGCTGACAGGCCTGCCGCGTTCGGCTTGGGGAACCGCGTTGGCCCATGCCGGCTTGGGTATTTCGCTGATCGGCATTGCCGCGACGGGCTGGGGCACAGAGGTCATTTCAACGGTTGGCAAAGGTGCAGAAGTTCCTGCTGGACCTTATCGCTTGGTGCTTGAACAGGTGATCACCCGGAATGGTCCCGATTATCGTGAAACGATCGGGCGGTTTCAGGTGTATTCTGAACACAACAAACTTGGTGTGATCGAGCCGGGCAAGCGTATTTTTATCGGGCAGACCATGCCTAAAACCGAAGCCGGGTTGATGACCCTCGGTCTCGGTCAAATCTATGCCAGCCTTGGGGATTTCCAACCGGACGGGACAGTCTCCTTACGGCTTTACTGGAAGCCGTTGGTGGTCCTGATCTGGGGAGGTGCCTTGGTCATGGCATTTGGCGGATTTTTGTCGTTGCTCGACCGCCGCTCTCGCATTGCGGCTCCCCGAAAAGCCGGACTGGCGCAAGGGGATGCGGCATAATGTGGCAGCGCGTGCAAAGCCTTCCAGCCTTTGTCCTTGTTGTTATGCTGGCTTTGTCGGGACTGGCACCGCTTCATGCCGTAGAGCCGGATGAGCGTTTGGCAGATCCTGCACAGGAGGTGCGGGCGCGGGCGTTGTCGAGTGGCTTGCGCTGTTTGGTATGCCAAAACCAGTCGATTGATGATTCCAACGCCCCTCTGGCGCGCGACCTGCGGATCTTATTGCGCGAGCGGATTGCCGCCGGTGATGATGATGCCACCATCACGCGCGATCTGGTGGCGCGCTACGGTGATTTTATTCTGCTGCAACCCCCTTTCAATCCCCGCACGCTGGTATTGTGGACTGCACCCTTCGTGTTGCTTGCCGCGGGAGGATGGATATTGTTCAACCGCTCGCGCCGCAGGCCTGCAGTTGATAAAACCGCTCCCCTGACCGAACAAGAACGGGAGAATTTACGCCGTCTGCTCGCTCAAGACCAGGCCGATCCTCATTCCGACCATCCAAATCACCGGGCTTGAACAAAGGGCCACACGCTGGACGTTGCCTCGATTTCATGCAGACTGAGAACTTGCATGGAAAAGTGGCAAGTCAGGCATTGAAAGACACTTTGGATGACAGACGGCATTATTGGGGCAAGTGTTTTTGAGCATCAACCGACACTGGCTGACCAAGTCGCCTGTACCATCAAGCTGGTGGCCGGCAAGCAGGCGCGACGGATCGTCTCACTCTCACTGGACGATGCGCGCGAAGAGGGGGTGGATTTCACCCAACTGTTGATCGATCATCCCGCGCTTGGCGATATGTTGGCCGGATTGGCCGATCATTCTCCTTATTTGTGGCGGTTGATACGGCATGATTGGTCGCGCAGTCACGCTTTACTCACCCAGCCCCCTGCACAGGCCCTTGAGCGGATTTTGAACGCCGCGGATCAGGCGTGGCGGCACGAAGCCCACAGCTCTGATCCTGCATCAGAGACCGAAGTGATGCGCCGCCTACGCCGTTTGAAACAGGAAATCGCCTTGTTGATCGCCCTTTGTGATCTGGGGCAGATCTGGAGCGTTGAGCAGGTCACCGCAGCACTGAGTGATTTTGCCGATCGCACGCTCAATGCAGCCCTGCGCAGTTTGCTGGCCTTGGCGGGGAGCGAGGGCCGGATCAGTCTCGCTGATCGGGATGATCCGACCATCGGTTCGGGACTCGTTGTGCTGGCTTTGGGTAAACATGGCGCACGCGAATTGAATTATTCCTCCGATATCGATGTGGTGGTTCTGTATGAACCGTCCCGTGTGCCTCTGGTCGAGCGGTGCGAACCGGGGCCGTTTTTTGTTCGCCTGACCCAGAGGCTTGTGCGCTTGATGCAGGAGCGGACGGCGGATGGCTATGTGTTTCGCACTGATCTGCGTTTGCGGCCTGATCCGGCCTCGACCCCCATCGCGATCTCGCTTGATTCCGCCTATGCCTATTATGAAAGCGTAGGGCAGAATTGGGAACGTGCTGCCTTGATCAAGGCCCGGCCTGTTGCGGGTGATCTGGCATTGGGTTTTGACTTCATTGCAGCTTTGAAGCCCTTCATTTGGCGCAAATATTTCGACTTCGCAGCGATTGCCGATATTCATGCGATGAAACGGCAAATCCATGCTGTTCGCGGCCATGAAACCATTGCGGTGATCGGGCATGACATCAAATTGGGTCGTGGCGGGATTCGCGAGATCGAGTTTTTTGTGCAAACCCAGCAGCTGGTATTCGGCGGCAGGCGACCGCAACTGAGGGGCCAGCGGACGCTCGATATGCTGGTTGCCTTGCGCGATGATGGCTGGATCTCGGATGCTGCCGTGGTCGATTTAACCCATGCCTACCGCTTTTTGAGGATGATCGAGCACCGTCTGCAAATGCGCGAGGACGAGCAGACCCAGCGCCTGCCCGCCGATGAGGAACGGATGCTGGCCTTCGCCAAATTCTGCGGCTATGGCTCGGTTGCGACCTTTGGCAAGGCTTTGACCGGACATGCCCGCAAGGTCGAGCGGCATTATGCGCGGCTCTTCGAGGAGGGTAGCGAACTGGCCACCTCGGAAGGCAGTCTTGTTTTTACCGGTACAACCGATGATCCCGATACATTGCGCACGATAAAGCGGATGGGCTTTGTCCAGCCCTCTGAAGTGGCAGAGACGGTGCGGGGCTGGCATTTCGGTCGTCGGCAGGCCGTCACCAGTCCGAGGGCGCGCGAGGTGCTGACGGAGCTTGTTCCTGCTTTGCTGACGGCGTTTGGGCATACAGCTGATCCCGATGCGGCCTTGTTCAGTTTCGACAAGGCACTTGGGGGTATGCCGGCTGCCGTCGAGCTGTTTTCCATCCTTAAATCCAATACCAATGTCCTGCGTCTCTTTGCTGATGTTCTGGGGTCCGCGCCACGTTTGGCTGATATGGTGGCCCAGCGTCCTCATGTCCTTGATGCGGTGATCGATCCGGCTTTTGTGGCTCCGATGCCGAGCGCCGCATTGTTCATGAGCAGAATTCGCGAAGGTCTGTCGGGTCTTGACCAGTTTGAGGATGTCCTCGACCGGCTTCGTGAAATGGCCCATCACGAGATGTTCGTGATTGGAGCCCGGTTACTCTCCAGCGTGCTGTCACCGTCTCAGGCGGGAGAGAGCTATGCGGCTTTGGCCGATGCGGTGGTCACATGCGCTTTGGAGGAGGTCCGTATCCGTTTTGAGAGCGAATACGGGGTGATACAAGGCGGACAATTGGTGGTGATCGGCTTGGGCCGTCTGGGTTCGAGCGAGATGACGGCAACCTCAGATCTCGATCTGGTGCTGCTTTATGATTTTGATCCCGATACGGCTGAAAGTTCTGGCCCGCGCAGGTTGCCGCCGACCACCTATTACGGTCGTCTGACGCAACGACTGATCAGTGCTTTGACGGTTCCGACACGGCGGGGCACTCTTTATTCTGTCGATATGCGACTGCGTCCTACCGGCAATAAAGGGCCTGCCGCAACCCAGTTCAAAGGTTTTATCGATTATCAGGCAACAGAGGCTGAAACATGGGAGCAGATGGCGCTGGTGCGGGCCCGTGTGCTTGCAGGTGATCAGGAGCTGATGGTCAAAGCCGAGGAGGCGATCAGGACGGTTCTGCAAACGCGGCGCAAACCGGCCAAAATCAAGGCCGATGCCTTGACGATGCGGCGGATGATTGCCTTGGAGAAAGGCGAGGATCAGCCATGGGATCTCAAAAATGCGGCGGGCGGTTTGACCGATCTGGAATTTTTAACCCAAACACTGGTGCTCAATCACAGTGCCGATCATCCCGGTCTGATAAAGCGCGAGGCCCGCGCCATTTTTGAGGCCGCGATGAAGGCGGGTTTGATCGAGGCCAATGATGCAGACCAGTTGATCATGGCGCATGCGATGATGCGCGATCTGTTTCAATGGGTCAGGCTGACCCTCGGGGATGGAAATGCTGTGACGTCAGCCAGCAAGGGGCTGAAGCGCCAATTGGCTGTGACGGCAGGTCTGCCCGACTTCAATGTGTTATCAAGCCATTTGCGCGAGACCCAAAAAATTGTACGCCATCTGTTTAATGAAATGATGGCGTAATCCGGTCAGGCTGCAATCCGGTTTGGAGCATCGCGCAAAGGCAAATGTACCAGCACGATGGTGCCGACACCTTCATTTGAGCGGATGCGTAATCCACCGCCATGCAATTCGGTGAAGGAGCGCGCAATGGCCAGACCTAGGCCGGAGCCTTCGCTTGGCTTGCTCGAATCCAGATCGACCCAGGTAAACGGTTTGGCGAGCTTGGGCAGCGCATCGCGCGGAATTCCCACTCCGGTATCTTCGACATAGATGTTCAAAGCCCCCGAGACGATCCGCGAACTCATTGTGACCCGTCCGCCTGCAGGGGTAAATTTGACCGCGTTTTTCAGCAAATGTCCAAGAATACGGTTTATGGCACGCGGGTCGGCATAAAGTGTGCCTGTTGCCGTCATGTCGTCGATCAACGTGATGCCTTTTTGCTCGGCTTCCTTCCGGATGGCTGCGAAAGCATCGTGCAGGGTCGCGTCAATCGGCAAGGTTTGGCGCTCAATCTTGACCTTGCCCGCTTCCAGTTCGGCCATGTCGAGAATATCGGCGATCACCGCCAGCAGGCTATGGCCACTTTTGGAAATGTCGTTGCAGTAATCATGGTATTTTTTGTGTCCAAGCGGACCGAACATTTCCTTTTCCATGATCTCCGAAAATCCCAGAATGGCGTTGAGAGGTGTGCGCAGATCA
This sequence comes from Hyphomicrobiales bacterium, assembly GCA_947455995.1. Lineage (GTDB taxonomy): Bacteria > Pseudomonadota > Alphaproteobacteria > Rhizobiales > Beijerinckiaceae > CAIYZJ01. Next base: position 58,055 of record CANGQA010000005.1, read on the forward strand.
TGGCTCATTTTGGCAAGGAATTCGGATTTCGCGCGGTTGGCCCCTTCGGCTTCTGCCTTTTGCTCAAGATAGCGTTGTGCCAGTTCGTTCAGCTTGTCTGTCTGAATTTCGAGCGCCTGGCGCGAACGTTTGAGATCGGAAATCATTTGTGTCTGGCGCCGTTCGGCATCTTTGAGTTGTGTGATGTCGGTGCCGACCGAGACATAGCCACCGTCGCGCGTGCGGCGTTCATTCAGCTGCAGCCAGCGATTGTCGGGCATCTGCACGATGTAATTGCCGGATTGGATTGCGTTGTCGGGGTTGAGTTCAGCGACGCTGTGATAGGTTGGAGGCGTCAGATAGGGCGCAATATCGTGATAGGGTGTGCCTGCCTGTACCTGCGATAAAGCCAGCTGGTGCAGTTTCTGGAAGCGTGAATTGCACATGACAAGGCGGTTGTCGGCATCCCACAACACGAAGGATTCCCCAAAGGCTTCGATGGCTTCGCGCAAACGCAGATTGGCCGTCAGATTTTCAGCTTCCAGTCTGCGCTGGTCAGACATGTCGACAGCAATGCCGACCAGATGCAAACGGTTCTCGTTCTGGTCGAGAATCAGTTCTGCCCGCGCACGTACCCAGACCCATTCACCATCCGCGCTGCGAATTCGGAACGAATGGTCAACGGCGGTTTCCTGATGATCGGCCAGACGCTGGGCCAGGACGTAGAGGTTTTCATCGTCGGGATGGATCAGATCGTTGATCTCGCCAAAGGCCAGAAATTCACTGACGCGTTGATAGCCGAGCATCTCGTACATCGAGTCCGACCAGTAGAGCGAGCCGCGCGCGATATCCCAATCCCACAAGCCACACCGCCCGCGCGACAAAGCAGTATCAATCCTCTCGCGCACCTTCTGCACAGCATCATCGGCTTTTTTGACACGCCATGACTGCCAGAAAAAGGCTATCGCCAATCCTGCCATGACCAGGGCGGTGGCTGCAAACAAAGTGATCGTTGCTGCGGTTCTCTCTTTCCAGCGTTGCAGGGCTTGAGTAACCGGATTCACGACGATTGCCAGTGCCCCTTTATTGCCTATGGCCCTTGCCATCGCCAAGGCTTTGCTGCCGTCAGGAAGAGTAATGGCGACAACGCCGGCATTGTCAGCAAGAACTGTAATTGGCTGGCTTTGACCGAGGCGGCTGGAAACTGTTCCTGAAATGCCAAGTTTGGCAGGAGCCGTGGCCACAATCATACCTTGCTCGTCGGCGATATAAACCTGTGAGCCATGGCGTAGACGCTGTTCGGGCAGGATACGTCCCAGCGTGGCTGCAATATTGGTGACGCTTTTCGGGCTATCGAGCTTTTGTCCTGCCAAAGAAGCTGTGAGTTCCGAGGTCACATAGGCTGAAATCAACTCGATCTCGCCCGCGGAATCGGTTAGCGTTTCATTGCGTATGGTGATCGATTGAAGCGTGAAGGCGACGCCGATCACAACAGCGAAAACCATCGCAAGCGAAGGCACAAGACGGCGGAGCATCGGCTCTGCTGCCATCAGTCTTTCGCTGAATGTCTGCTTAGGGGCTTGCGAGCCTCTTGCCATGCCCGACAAGATCGGTTGCGTGGCATCACAGGATTCTGCTTTGGCTGCGAAAATGCGCGCCATTCTTTCCTCGTTCATTGCGTCCATTAACGGGGAATCCATTGAAGGTTTCCTCCGAATCATCTGCATCTGAATCGTCCGGTACTGATTTGTCTAGATATTAATGAAAAGTTTCTGAAATTAATTTTTATTCAATAAATCAAAGGCTCTATGCAAAAAATTTGTTAACCATAATTTATGAGTCTGATCATGATGTTAGCCCATCAGGGCTATTTGTGGCCCGCTGGAATGGTTAACGTCATGCCAGCGAGCGTACCACGATATCTGCGACGTCGGCCGATAGGCTGCTGGCATCGGAGATGCGGCGAAGGACCTCTCCAGCCTGTGTCCGGCGGGTGCTCTCATAGGACCGCCAGGTCCTGAAGGCGCTCAGCATGCGCGCGGCCACTTGCGGATTGGTCTTGTCGAGCATCAGAACAATATCGGCAAGGAAATGATAACCTGCTCCGTCGATCCGATTGAACTGTGTCGGATTGGACATACAGAAGGCTCCGATCAGCGAGCGCACGCGATTGGGATTGGTCATGGAAAAACCCGGATGGGCCATGAGTGATTTGACACGGTCCAGAGTGCCATCTTCGGCCAGACAGGCTTGCAGAACAAACCATTTGTCCAAAGCCAGCGCCTCATCTGAAAAGCGTTCGGCAAAGTGTGATAGTGCTGCCTCGCGGGTTTCACCCGGATATTGGCAAAGCACCGCCAGTGCTCCGATGCGGTCGGTCATGTTGTCGGCAGTCTGGTAGCATTGATGCGACAGCGGCAGATTGGCATCGGGATCGCCGACAACGATCAGATCCAGCAGTGTGTTGCGCAAGGCGCGCTGCCCGGCAGATTTCGCATCGGGGCTGTATGATTGCAACGAACTCAGGCGTTGATGCGCGCGGGTGAGGTCATCGGCAATCCCCAGGCCAATGGCCTGACGGAGCCCTTTACGGGCCAGATAGATGACATCGGGGTCGATGTCGGATTTGATCTCGCGGGCAATATCGTTTTCGCTCGGCATCGAAAAGACCTGCGCGACAAAGGCGTGATCAGTGTTGTCGTTGAGCAGATGCGCCAAGGTTTGTGCATAGGCCGGATCGAAATGCGGGGTGTCTCCGCGCCTCATTGTGCCGACTGCTTCAACGAGCAAGGTCATTGCCACGCTTTGGGCGGCCTGCCAGCAGTTGAAGGGATCATTGTCGTGCCGGAACAGAGCGAGGAGATCGGTGCTGGTCAAATCGGTCTCAAGCCGCACAGGAGCTGAAAATCCGCGCAGCACGGATGGCACGGGCTGTTGGGTGAGCCCGTCGAATACCAATTGCCCTTCAGCCTCTTCGAGAACGAAAACGCCTTCATACACGTTGGCGCCATCGGGCATCACCAATCCGTAGGATATAGGGATTTGCAGGGGGCTCTTGTCCGGTTGCGATGGGGTCGGGGCCAGTGTTTGCCTGAAGTGGATGGTCAGCCGCTTATGCGTTTCATCCCATTGCCGGCGCATCTCGACCACCGGTGTTCCTGCTTGCACATACCATTGGAAAAAATGGTTGAGGTCGCGGCCCGATACCTCCTGGAAACAGTCAATGAACTCTTCAACCGTTGCGGCGGTGCCGTCGCAACGCGTTAGGTATAAATCCATGCCCTTGCGAAACGGTTCGTCGCCCAGCAGTATTTTGAGCATACGGATTAATTCCGCACCTTTTTCATAGATAGTGGCGGTGTAGAAATTATTGATCTCGCGATAGGCGGTAGGCCTGACCGGATGGGCCAGCGGACCTGAATCCTCGGCAAATTGCGAGGCCCGCAAATTGCGCACATCGACGATCCGTTTGACAGGTCGCGAGCGTTCGTCTGCGGTAAATTCTTGATCGCGGAAGACCGTTAGCCCTTCCTTTAGGCACAATTGGAACCAGTCGCGGCAGGTGATGCGGTTGCCTGTCCAGTTGTGGAAATATTCATGGGCGATGACGGTTTCAATGCCGCCATAATCGGTATCGGTGGCCGTATCGGAACTGGCCAACACATATTTGTCGTTGAAAATATTGAGGCCCTTGTTCTCCATTGCACCCATGTTGAAATCGGACACGGCAACAATATTGAACACATCGAGATCATATTCGCAGCCAAAGGTTTTTTCATCCCAGATCATGGAGCGAACAAGCGCATCCATGGCATAGCGCGCCCGTTCGGCTTTGCCCGGTTCGACATAGATACCCAGTGCCACCTTGCGGCCTGAATGGGTCACAAAATCCTGCGCCAGCACATCCAGCTTTCCGCCAACAAGGGCGAACAGATAGGCAGGTTTGGGGTGGGGATCATGCCAGACGGCAAAATGGAAACCATCGGCCAGTTGACCTTCTGATTGTTTGTTGCCGTTGCCCAGCAGGACCGGCGCTTCGCTGGCGCGTGCCTCAATGCGCGTGGTAAAAACAGCCATCACATCGGGCCGATCGGCGAAATAGGTAATTCTGCGGAAGCCATCCGCTTCGCATTGGGTGCAATAGGTGCCCGAAGAACGGTAAAGTCCCATCAGCTTGGTGTTGCTGTCGGGATCGAGTTGGGTCTCGATGGTCAGGGTGAAAGGCTGGGGTGGCGGATTGTCAATGGTCAGCGATTGTGGTTCAGCCCGATAGCGGTCGGCTTCGAGCGGTTCACCATTGAGCGAGAGCGCCTTGAGAACCAGTTCGTCCCCATCCAGACGCAAAGGGGCTCCCGCTTCCCCCAAGGGGTTGGCGCGGATGCTAAGTGTCGCCAATACTCGGGTTTTTGGCCCGTCCAGTCTGATATCGAGATCGACACGATCGATCAGATGGTTGGGCGAAGAATAGTCTGACAACCGTGTTACGGTTGCGGTATCGGTGCGCATATCCACTCCCAGCAGAGGATCCTGTTCAAATCACCTCAAGGATTGATTTGATGTCATGATATTGTTGAGGCTTAAAACGGCTTTTGCAAGCCATTGTTAAGCCGTACTTTTGGCGGGAGAACGTAAAGGCTCTGTATGGCTGACAATGCGGGCAATGTCGGGGCGTTGCTGGCGAACATCCTGCTCCAGCCGATCGATCGCGGTGTGCACGGTTGCAACATCTACCGCGGGGTCGAAACGGCAATGGTAATTGACCATCAAGCCATGATCGTTATGGCGCACGCGGACATTATGGATGTCTTCGATCTGCCCGATCAGGGCTGACTGGGAAATCAGCAAGGCGGCAATAGCGGCACGCGTCGGCTCGTCGCAATCGGAACCGCTGAGATGGCTGACGGTGAGTGGTTCGATGTGTGTATCAACCTCGGTCACATCGCCGAATTCCGTACGAAGGGCGGCCTCGAGTTTGCTGGCAATACCATGGGCTGCGCCAAGGCTCATACGCGCGTCGATTTCAAGATCCAGACTGATCGACAGCTGCTCGCCAATCGTCTGCACAGTCACATGGTGGACTGGAACCCGCCGTTTTGCTGCGATCAGCAGCACGCGTTCCAGCACGGTTTCCTCGTCAAGTGCCAAGGGCTGGGTGGTAACGGTAACGATCAGTTCAGGGAAAAGCTGTGTTGCACTTTTGATCACGCTCTCCTTGATCATCGCAACACGTTCGAGCGAGGCGGTGCGGGCCACGCCGATGCCGACTTCCGCAAAGGTCTGCGCGCCAGCAGGACGCACACGGATATGATCGATTTTAACCACACCGGCGATTTCGCTTAATGCGGGGTAAAGGCTTTGGCTGACCCCACTGGGGGCAGCATCTGTCAGGGTGTCGATGGTGCGGCGGCCTAATTTATAGCCCGCTATCGCGATAAACAGCGCAACGCCGAGTGCCGCCACCGCATCTCCTTGCGGATAGCCGTAAACCGTAGCCACCAGCCCGAGTATCACCAGAACCGAGGAGACGAGATCGGATGAAAAATGGAGCGCATCCGCGGCGAGCGCATCGCTGCGTGTTTCTTTTGCGATGCGGCTTAATTGACGCCAGCGGGTGAAATCGACAATGATCGAGACGATCAGCACCCCGAAGACCCATGGCGAGGCCTCGATATGGGCGGCGGGAACCAAAAGCCGTTGCGCGCCTTCATAGGCGACTACACCTGCCAGCCCCATCAACAGGCTGGTTTCAATCAGCGCAGCCATCGCCTCGATCTTGCCGTGGCCGAAATGATGCTCGTCATCAGCAGGTTTATCGGCGGCTTTGATGGCAAAATAGGTCAGGATCGTCGCGCCCGTGTCCAGAAGCGCGTGTCCTGCTTCCGAAATCAACGCCAGCGAGCCAGACATCAGACCGGCAGTTAATTTACCGATTGTCAGGCTTGCACTGGCGATAATGGACCAAAAGGCGGCCTGTTCTTTAATCTCTTGGCTCATGAATGCTCCTAAGGGGTCAAACTTAGCACGTTTTCACTCTTGTTTCATGATCTATGACAAGGATGACAAAATTATTTCGCCCCAACCGACGCCTTCCTCGGATATAGAGGGCTTGAAGAGTGGACCGAACCAAGCCACTCTGGTGCGATAAGCAATAGAAATGGCGGGAGTTTTTACAATGGAATATCTGCATACGATGGTGCGTGTCAGCAATATCGAGGATTCGCTCGATTTTTATTGCAACAAAATGGGCATGACCGAAATCCGGCGCGTGGAAAACGAACAGGGCCGTTTTACCCTGATTTTTCTGGCCTCCTCAGATGATCTGGATAAAGCGAAAAAAGACCGCTCTCCCACACTGGAACTGACCTATAACTGGGATGAACACGGGTATGATGGTGGCCGCAATTTTGGGCATTTGGCCTATCAGGTCGACAATATCTATGACCTCTGTGCCAGCCTGATGGCCAAGGGTGTCACCATCAACAGGCCTCCTCGCGAAGGGCGGATGGCTTTTGTGCGTTCGCCAGACGGCATTTCCATTGAATTGTTGCAAAAGGGTGATTCCCTGCCACCAGCCGAGCCATGGGTATCAATGCCCAATACCGGCAAATGGTAAGCAGGGAAGTCCCTTAGGGTAATATGTTCTTGGGCCCGTTGGGGTGATCAGGATTGGCGGCGCCTGGTATGGTGCGGCCAATCATACAGTTGGAGGCATGGCTATGTCCCTGAGTACGCATGTTCTAGATACTGCACATGGTTGTCCGGCCGCGGGCATGGGCGTGTCGTTGTACCGCCTGTCCGACGGCGTGAAATTGCGTGATGTCGTCACCAATCATGACGGGCGCGTTGATGGCGGTTTGCTGGGGGCAGAGGATTGTCTGCCAGGCCTGTATGAACTGCGTTTTCAGGTGGCAGCCTATTTCCGCGCGCGCGGCGTAGCGCTTTCCGATCCGGCTTTTTTGGATGAGGTGCCTTTGCGCTTCGGCATCAGCGGGGAAGGCCATTACCACGTGCCTTTGCTTGTATCGCCTTACAGCTATTCCACTTATCGCGGGAGCTGAGAGCATGACGATGCGGCCTTTGCGCTTTCTCAGACGCGGACGGTTGGTCGAAATAGACAGTTTTCATCCTCGAACGACCTTGCTCGAATGGCTGCGTCTCGAAGAACGCTCCACCGGTACCAAGGAAGGTTGCGCGGAGGGGGATTGCGGCGCCTGCACCGTGGTGCTGGCTCGTTTACGGCGCGGGCAGGTGGTCTATCACCCTGTCAATGCTTGTATCATGCTGCTGGGGCAGGTCGATGGGGCCGAGGTGATCACAATCGAGGATCTGGCTGAGGGCGACAGCCTGCATCCGGTGCAGTCGGCGATGGTTGAAAACCATGCCTCGCAATGCGGGTTCTGTACCCCCGGAATTGTGATGAGCCTTTTTGCCTTGAGCCATAGTGGCAAGATGCTGGATCGCGGTTCTGTCACGCAATCGCTGGCGGGTAATCTGTGCCGCTGTACAGGTTATCGGCCGATTGTCGAGGCGGCCTTGGGTGCCTGTCAGGGACCGGTGCATGACCGTTTTAGCGCGACCATGCAGGCCAGCGCACAAGTGCTTGCCGCCCTCGATGATGACACCAATATGTTTTCCGGTTCCGAAGAGGTGTTTTTCGCAGCTCCGCGCAGCGAGGCCTTTCTGGCCGCTTTGATCGAGCGTTACCCGGAGGCCACTTTGCTGGGTGGCGGCACAGATGTCGGGCTTTGGGTCACCAAAGACCTGCGTGATTTGAAGCAAATCATCTGGCTGGGTCGCGTCAACAGTTTGCAAGAGATCGAGGTGCATCAGGATCGTCTGTTGCTCGGTGCAGGCGTGACACTGGAAGAAGCCATGCCCTCTCTTGGGGCGATTGATCCTGATCTGCAAACCTTGATGCAGCGGTTCGGTTCGACGCAGATCCGAACCTCGGGGACGGTCGGCGGCAATATTGCCAATGGCTCACCGATCGGCGATCTTGCTCCCGCGCTGATCGCCCTCGGGGCGGTGATCGAATTGGGCCGCTCGGGTGAAACCCGCTCCATTCCATTACAGGATTTTTTCTTGGCTTATCGCCATCAGGATCGCCGAACGGGTGAATATTTGCGGGCGTTGCATATTCCGTTGCTGTCGGAAGGCACCCATTTTCGCGCGTTCAAAATCTCCAAACGTTACGAGGAAGATATTTCTTCGGTTCTCGTTGCTATACGCCTGACACTGCTCGACGGGCATATTGTTGATGTGCGGATAGCCTGTGGTGGCATGGCCGGAACGCCTCGCAGGGCGACGCATGTCGAGCAGGCTTTACTCGGTCAGCCGATTGCCTCGTCTGTCACATGGAAAACGGCGGGCGATACCTTGCCCAATGATTTTGCGCCGATGGATGATCATCGTGCTTCTGCCAAATATCGCATGCAGGTGGCCCGTGCGACACTGATCAAGGCATTGGCGGAAATTGCCGGATTGCCGACTGAGAACACCAGGATCTATCCGCGCCGCGAAAGGGTGGCCGCCCATGGATGAGGTCGCTTCAAACACCATGAGATCCTCTTCACCGGCCGATGGTGCACCTGTGCCGCAGGTGAACCGGCCTTTGCCCCATGACGCCGCCATCCGGCATGTCACCGGAGCGGCTCCCTATCTCGATGATTTGGCCGAACCGCTTGGCATGCTGCACCTTGCGGTGGGTGGTTCCCCTAAAGCGCGCGGGCGGCTCAAGCGTCTTGATTTGCGTGATGTCATGACTGCAACAGGTGTTGTTGCCGTCATGACATGCGATGATGTGCCGGGCCGCAACGACATTGCGCCAGCTTTTGCGGACGAGCCATTGCTGGCCACCCAATCGGTAATGTTTTTCGGCCAGCCCTTGTTTCTTGTCATTGCCAAGACCCGCGATCTGGCCCGTCGCGCCGCACGGCTGGCCATCATCGAGATCGAGGAGGAAACCCCGGTTGTCACGGTCGATCAGGCCTTGGCAGTGGATAGCTCTGTCTTGCCTGATTATGCTTTCGGCATCGCCGATGCATCGGCTTCGCTGGCTTTGGCCGAACACCGTTTGAGCGGTCAGCAGCGCATTGGCGGGCAGGAGCATTTTTATCTCGAAGGCCAAATTGCCATGGCCATGCCGCTCGAAGGCGGGGAGATTCATGTTCACAGTTCCACCCAGCATCCTACCGAGGTCCAGCATTGCGTTGCCCGGGTCCTTGGATTGGCTCAGGCACAAGTGGTGTGTGAAGTGCGCCGGATGGGGGGAGGCTTTGGTGGCAAGGAAAGTCAGGCGACCCAATGGGCGGCATTGGCGGCATTGGCAGCCTATCACACCAAACGACCTTGCAAGATCCGGCTTGATCGCGACGAGGATTTTGTCCTGACGGGAAAGCGCCATGATGCACGCGTCGATTGGACGGTCGGATTTACCCAAGCAGGACAGTTGACCGCACTCGACATGGCATTTCTGGCGCGTTGCGGCTGTTCGGCCGATCTGTCGCAAGGTGTGGTCGATCGGATGATGTTTCATGCGGACAACGCCTATTTTATTCCGTCGGCTAAAATTTCCTCGCGCCGCTTGCGAACCGATACGGTATCCAACACGGCGTTTCGCGGGTTTGGTGGCCCCAAGGGCGTCTTGGCGATTGAATGTGTGATGTCAGCGGTTGCGGCAAAACTCGGCATGGATCCGCTCGATGTCCGCAAAGCCAATCTCTATGGACGGCACGGATCTGTTACACCCTATGGTATGGGCGTGGAGTCGTCTGCAACAGGCAGGACGGTGATTGAAACACTGGAACAAACCGCAGATTATCGCGCCCGCCGCTCGGCCATTGCCGCATTTAATGAGCGCTCCTCGATCTTGCGCAAAGGGCTTGCGCTGACCCCGATCAAATTCGGCATCGCCTTCACCATCAGCCATCTCAATCAGGCAGGTGCGCTGGTTCATGTCTATACCGACGGTTCGGTGCACCTCAATCATGGCGGCACGGAAATGGGGCAAGGACTTTTCATCAAAGTGGCCCAGGTGGTAGCCGACGAATTCGGACTGCCGGCCAGCGCGGTCAAGGTTTCGGCCACGCGCACCGATAAAGTCCCCAATACCGCGCCCACGGCGGCCTCTGCCGGATCGGATCTCAACGGCATGGCGGCACGCAATGCCGCGTTGGCGATCAAGACGCGACTGGCCGCTTTGATGGCGCAAAAAGCCGGATGTCAGGCTGAGGATGTGGTCTTTGCCGAAGGGCTGGTACAAGCCAAACCCAAACAGGGCGAGGCGATCAGTATGACCTTCGCCGAACTGGCTCACGAGGCCTATCTGGCGCGGATTTCCCTGTCGGCTACCGGACATTACAAAACCCCAAAACTGAATTGGGATCGGTCGCGTGGTACAGGCAGGCCTTTCCACTATTTTGTTTGGGGAGCAGCCTGTTCCGAAGTCGTGCTGGATACCATGACCGGCGAGATGCGGGTGACGCGCGTCGATATTCTCCATGATGTCGGGCATTCACTCAATCCGGCTATTGACCGCGGCCAGATCGAGGGTGGCTTCGTACAGGGCATGGGCTGGCTGACCACTGAGGAACTGGTGTTTGACAGGCATGGCCGTCTGCACACCCATGCCCCTTCAACCTATAAAATTCCGGTGGCCTCCGATGTCCCGGAGGATTTCCGTGTGACCCTCTATCAGGAGCCGAACGAGGAGCAGACCATCTATCGGTCCAAAGCGGTAGGTGAGCCGCCTTTGATGCTGGCCAGCTCGGTCTTTTGCGCCATTGTGGATGCCATTCAATCACTGTCACCGTTGCAACAGGTGATCCTTGATGCACCTGCTACCCCTGAAGCCGTTTTACGATCCATCGAGCATCTGACGGGCGGAGCAGGTCTATGAACGACAGCACAACAGAAACCGTTGAAAACGATCAGAGTGCTTTGCAGCGCGCTGTGCACTTGTCGCAGCAACGGATGCAAGCCAATCTCGGCGGACCATTCGGGGCTGTTATCATGCGTGATGGCGTGATTTTAGCCGAAGGCTGGAACGAGGTGACATCCACCAATGATCCGACAGCCCATGCCGAGGTGACCGCTATCCGGCGGGCATGCGCAGCGGTCAATGATTTTAGTCTGCAGGGGGCCACACTCTATACCAGTTGCGAGCCATGCCCGATGTGCCTGGCTTCGGCCTATTGGGCGCGAATTTCACGTATTGTCTATGCTAATACGCGTGAAGAGGCAGCGGCCATCGGATTTGATGATGCCTTCATCTATGATGAAATGCCCAAGGCACCGCACGAACGCCTTATAAAGATGGTTCACCTTCCGCGAGAGGATGCCCAGGCAGCCTTTGCCGCCTGGGCTGCCAAGACCGACAAAATCGCGTATTGATTGTGGCGTTGTTTGAAATCCTGACGACAAGCCGCAAGAGTTATGGCAGGATTTATAAAACTTATTCGGGATGATGCGATGTCGGCCTTTGTTATTGACTGGTTCAACCTCTTTTTGCGCTGGTTCCATCTGATTGTCGGTATTGCGTGGATTGGTGCGAGTTTCCATTTCGTCTGGCTCGATTTTTCCTTCCGCAAACGGGAGCTTATGAATCCCGGCGTGTATGGCACATCCTGGCTTGTTCATGGCGGCGGCTTTTACCATGTCGAAAAATATCAGGTAGCTCCTCCCAGCCTGCCTGATGATCTGCACTGGTTCAAATGGGAAGCCTATCTGACCTTCCTGTCTGGCTTCTTGTTGATGGTGGCGCAATATTACGTCAACGCCTCATCCTTTCTGGTTGATCCGCAAATCCTGGTGATGACCGGTCCCGAAGCGGTCGTGATTTCGCTGTTCCTGCTGTTTTCAGGGTGGATGGGTTATGATGTCCTTTGCCGTTCGGCGATCGGGCGTCATACAGGTTGGCTGGCGATTTCGGTATTTGCGCTGATCGTGCTGGAAGGCGTGTTGTTCACCCACGTTTTTTCAGGACGCGGGGCCTTTATTCATACCGGTGCGATGATCGGGACGATGATGACGGCCAATGTGTTTCGGGTCATCATTCCCAATCAGCGTTTGGTGACACGCGATTTGCTTGCAGGACGCGATCCCGATGCCGAATTGCTGCGTATCGGCAAGCAGCGGTCTTTACACAACAATTACCTGACACTGCCGGTCCTGCTGTTCATGGTCTCAAACCATTACGGCTTTCTTTATAACCATCCCCAGGCTTGGGCGGTGATTGCGCTGATTGTTCTGGCGGGAGGATTAATCCGTCATTTTATCAATCGGGTTGATGCGGGCCAAACACCTGCCAGCGTTTTCTGGACCCTTCCATTGGCCGTGTGCGGACTGATCGCCACAATCATGATCACCGCCCCGCAATCAGGCTCATCGGGCCATCAGGATGTCTCAGATGCCGAGATGATGGCGATTGTCAGCACCCATTGTTCAACCTGCCATGCCCCCAAACCGCGTCACGAGGCATTCAAAGACTCCGGTTCGCCCAAGGGGGTCCTGCTCGATACGGTGGCCCATGTCCGGCAAAATCGTCAGGGCGTGATGACACAAGCCGTGCAGGGGCGCGTGATGCCGCTCGGCAATGAAAGCAAAATGACGGACGATGAGCGGGCGACTTTGGGTGCGTGGTTGGCTGCGCGATGAATTTGGCTACGATCAACCAACTGTTGCCGGCTGATTTTGTTCGCCAGTTTGGCGAGATTGCCGAACATGCCCCATGGGTGGCCGAGCAGGCGGCCACGCGCCGTCCCTTTGCGGATGTGGAAGCGATGGTTGATGCCTTTCAAATGGCGGTACTTGCTGCCGATCAGGCACGACAGCAGGCTTTGCTGTGTGCCCATCCCGATCTGGCAGGGAAGGCGGCATTGGCGGGAGACTTGACCGTCGATTCAACCCGAGAACAGGCAGGAGCGGGATTGGGAGCGTTGACCCCCGCCGAATATGCCGATTTCCATGCGATGAATGACCGCTACCGCTCACGTTTCGGAATTCCGTTCATTCTGGCTGTCAAAGGGGCAACCAAGCAGCAGATTCTGGATAGCTTTGCCTCGCGGGTCAACGGCACCAGACGCGAAGAGCAATTGACTGCACTGGCACAGGTGTTGCGGATTATCCGCTTCCGGCTGGAGACGCGGATAGGGGAAAGCGCATGAGCAGCGAAGCCAGACAGCGCGAGGATATCTGCCTGATCGGCAAAAGCCTGTTCGATCGGGGCTTTTGTGTTGGCAGTGCCGGTAATATTTCAGTCCGGTTGGAGGATGGATTTCTGATCACCCCCACCGATGCCTGTCTGGGGCGGCTCGATCCTGCACGACTTGCCAGACTCGATGCAACAGGACAGCAGATTGCCGGAGATCGAGCCTCCAAAACGATTGTGCTGCACCGGACGATTTATGAGGCAGGCCCGCATCTCAATGCCGTCGTTCATACCCATGCGACCCATCTGGTTGCTTTGTCGATTGTGGCGCAGGGCCCGATGGATAATATGATCCCGCCGCTGACGGCCTATCATGTTATGAAGGCTGGACCCGTGCCGCTTTTGCCCTATTATCGCCCGGGCGATCCGATCACTGCCGATCTGGTGCGGCCGCTGGTCAACCGCTGCAACGGCGTTATGCTGCCGCGCATAGGGCCAACATTCTGGCATAAGACACTGGCCGAGGCTTCTGCCGCCCTTGAAGAGGCGGAGGAGACGGCAAAGCTGGTTTTTCTGACACGCGGACACAATGCTGAGCCGCTTGACAGGGCGCAATTATCCGAACTTGAAAGCGCCTTTGGCGTGAAATGGTGACATTACAATGCTTTTAGGTGTGATTGCAGACGATCTGACCGGTGCAACCGATGTGGCACTCATGCTGGCACGTGAAGGCATGCGGGTCGTGCAAACCGTCGGTGTGCCACAGCATGGTGTGGCCTTACCCCAAGCCGATGCGGTCGTCGTGTCGATGAAATCGCGCACCAATCCTGCCGAAGAGGCGGTGGCGTGGTCGTTGCAGGCCTGCGATGCCCTGCGCCATGCCGGAGCACGGCAAATCTTGTTCAAATATTGCTCGACCTTCGATTCCACCGATCAGGGCAATATCGGACCGGTGACCGAAGCCCTGATGCGCCATCTCGGCGTGGCGTGGACGGTGGCATGTCCGGCCTTTCCTGAAAATGGCCGATCGGTCTATCAGGGCCATCTTTTTGTTGGCGATAGCCTGTTGTCTGATAGTCCGATGAAAGACCATCCGCTGACACCGATGCGCGATTCCAGTCTTGTGCGGGTGCTCGCGCGCCAAACCTCGGTTCCGGTTGGACTGGTGCCTTATCAGACGGTCTCGAAAGGAGCTGCAGCAATCAAAGCGGCTTTCGAGGCTCTGGCCCAGACGGGGCGCGCCATTGGTGTGGCCGATGCGATCAGCAATCTGGACTTGCGGGTGCTGGGCGAGGCCTTTGATGGTCAATTGCTGTTGACCGGAGGTTCGGGGATTGCCCTGGGTCTGCCGGATAATTTCCGGCGGGCGGGCCTGCTGCCTGCAACCCGCCAGACCCATGCCTTTCATGCCCCCAAAGGGCATGCTGCGGTGCTGGCCGGAAGCTGTTCGGCTGCAACACGCGGGCAGGTGGCCTATGCCATCGCCAATGGGGTGGAGGCCTTCGCGCTTGATCCGCTATTGATTGCCAATGGAAAGCAAAAGGCCGAGGATATTCTGGCTTGGGCCAAGCCTCGGTTGGGGGTCAAGCCTGTCTTGGTCTATTCCACAGCAGAGCCCGAGGTGGTGCGCGCAGTGCAGGAACAATTTGGCAGGGACCATTCCGGCCAGATGATCGAGTCGTTGCTGGGTGCTGTCGCAGTCGGTTTGCACGCGCTTGGGGTGAGCCGTCTGGTGGTTGCCGGCGGTGAAACATCCGGCGCGGTTGTGACTGCCTTGGGCGTATCTATGCTTGAAATCGGACCGGAGATTGACCCTGGCGTTCCATGGACTTTGGCCGCGGATGGAAAATCAATCGCTTTAGCTTTGAAATCGGGCAATTTCGGAACTGTCGATTTCTTCACAAAAGCGTTGCTGATGATCGAGGCCGCTCAATAGGTTTTGGCACCTCGCACCTGCAGATAACAGGCATAGAGCGAGGTGGTCCCGCAAATGAACAGACGGTTGCGGTGGAATTCGCCGAAGCACACATTGGCGACCACTTCGGGCACTTTGATCTTGCCGATCAGCGTGCCATCGGGATGGTAGCAATGCACGCCATCGCCTGCCGACGTCCATAAATGTCCGCGCTCGTCGAAGCGGAAGCCGTCGAACAGCCCGTGGGTGCAGGTGGCAAACACCCTGCCGCCCTTGAGGCTCTTGCCGTCGATGACATCAAACACGCGGATATGGCGTGGCCCATCGGTCACATGGGTGGCACCGGTGTCGACAATATAGAGTTTGGTTTCGTCGGGAGAAAAAGCCAGCCCGTTCGGCCTCACAAAATCATCGCATACGATACTGACCCCGCCAGAATGCGGATCGATACGGTAGACATGCGAGGCGCCGATTTCGCTCTCGGCGATCTCGCCTTCATAATCGGCATCAATGCCATAGGTGGGATCGGTGAACCAGATTGAGTCATCGGATTTGACCACCACATCATTGGGGGAATTAAACCGCTTGCCCTGATACCGGTCCGCCAGCACGGTGATGCGCCCGTCATGTTCCGTGCGGGTGATGCGGCGGCCCAGATGTTCGGCGCTCAGGAGACGCCCCTGCCGGTCGACCGTATTGCCATTGGCATTGTTGGATGGCTGCCGGAACACCGCCACATTCCCGTCGGTACTGTCGTAGCGCATTTGTCGATTGTTGGGAATGTCGGACCAGATCAGGTAACGCCCTCCCTGGAAATAGGCCGGTCCCTCCGCCCAGCGGCAACCGCTATAGAGCTTTTCCAGATGCACCGAACCATTGATCAGCGGTTGAAAGCGCGGGTCGAGAACCTCGAAGGGCAGCATGGGCGTATCTCCGGAAGGATTGGACTTGTTGTTGCAGAAGTCTAGCAAACCGTTGGGCAAAGATCATCCCCTGATAATCGGGATCAGACGACGGGTCGGTGCGGTGTTTTGTTCCAGCCTGCGGGGCGGGCGATGAATTCGTAAACCGCCATCCATCCCGCTGCACTCACCAGCAGGAAATAGCACGGCAGCAACCACAAATCGCGCAATGACGGATCGAGGCCACGCTTGGCACCGGCTATCAGCATCGGCAGGAGAATGGCGGGAATGGTGATCGCAATCGGTAACAGCACAAAGAGCCAAAGCGAGGACGCAAACGGCCCATCCATGATCAGGGATGGCAGGGCCATCATTGTCAGGGGCCAGAACAGCACAGATAGCACAAGACCCAGGCTTTGAATGGCAATCAGCAGGGCCTGGCTTCCCCCGATCTGGCGTGCCATGCGCAATGGTTCGCTGAGATGCACAATCGTGGTTATAAGCCAGCCTTTGATCCATCGGCGGCGCTGCATGAACCAGTCCCGCAGGCAATCTGGCGCGTCTTCAAGTGTATCTGATGCAAGATGGCGAACCGTTAGCCCCAAACGGGCGAAGCGCATGCCCAAATCGGCATCTTCTGTAACATTCCAGGCATCCCAACCCCCCGCCTGTTCGAGGCAGGAGCGGCGAAAATGGTTGGAGCTTCCTCCCAAAGTGACCGGCCAAGCATTGATGCCGAGACGCGGAATCAGCGCATCGAATTGCAAGGCATATTCAAAGGTAAAAATCCGTGCGAGCCAATGGGCTCCCGCATTGGTGATCACCAGATGGGCTTGCAGACAGGCCAGCCGCTCGCCAGCCCTGGAAAATTCATAGGCAGCATGGCGCAGCTGATTTTGGTGTGGCCGATCCTCGGCGTCATAAACAACGACCAATGTGCCGCGCGCTTGGCTGAGGCCATAATTCAGGGCTCGCGGTTTGGTGCGGGGCTGGCCCTCGGGGACCATCACCAGACGGAAACCGGTGGGCAGCGTATGGGCCAGCAGGGCATTGCAGGTTGATGCGTCATCCACTTCAAGCAAAAATAGAACTTCCCGCTTTTCGGGCGGATAATCGAGCAGGCATAGTTTGGCGAGCAACTGGCCAACGATGTCAGGCTCTTGATAAAGCGGGACAAGGACCGAATAGACGGGTAGATTGTTGTCATCCAGTTGAATTGAGCATGTGTCATGCGGCAACGGAACCGCCAGCACGCAAAGCCGGAATAGCAGCACCGGCAGGATCAAAATCAAGAGTCCGATGCTGACGGAGAGATCAAGCAGCCAGCATATGGCAAGCAGTCCGGCAAATGGCCCCATACTCGCAAGCCTGCGCAACAGGGACCGGGCAAGTGGTTGTGCAGACCATGCCAATGCGATTGGCAACCACCGTATTGCCACATCTGAAGTGGACATATCAGCAGCAATGGCCACCAAGTCGTCATAAGAAAATGCGGTGCGGCTGTTATCAAAGCCTTGCGCAGGGGCACCACTCTTGTCAGGAATGCGCGAGGATAAAGGCGACATCAGATCTTCCGGTCCCGCATAGGCAGGGGCAGATTAAATGATGGACATGGGCAATCCACCTGTCGAAAATCGCAGGCTCATAGGATATAAGGCCCCTCATGCAGAATATTCCACCGACCCTTGCGCCCAGCCCGTGGAGATTCAGCGTGGCCCCGATGATGGATTGGACCGATCGCCATTGTCGGGCCTTTCACCGTATCCTGTCGCGCCGGGCGCGGCTTTACAGCGAAATGGTGACTACAGGTGCGATCATCCATGGCGATCGTCAACGTCTGTTGGGATTTGATCACAGCGAGCATCCGATTGCCCTGCAGCTTGGCGGATCGGACCCGAAGGCCTTGGCCGAGGCAGCACGGATCGGGGTCGATTTCGGCTATGACGAGATCAACCTCAATGTTGGCTGTCCGTCCGATCGGGTGCAGGATGGCCGTTTCGGAGCCTGCCTGATGCGCGAGCCGCATTTGGTTGCCGATTGTGTCGCTGCGATGAAGGCCGTTGTCGTTGTGCCCGTCACGGTCAAATGTCGGATCGGGGTTGACGAGCAAGATGTCGAAGAGGCTTTGGACGCGCTGGCTGATCGGGTGATTGCGGCAGGCTGTGACCATCTGGTGGTGCATGCCCGCAAGGCATGGCTGAAAGGGCTTTCTCCGAAAGAGAACCGCGATATTCCGCCGCTCGATTACCCCCGCGTCTATCGTTTGAAGCAACGCCTTGGAGACTACCCGGTGGCGATCAATGGCGGCATCCGCACGATGGACGA
This sequence comes from Hyphomicrobiales bacterium, assembly GCA_947455995.1. GTDB lineage: Bacteria > Pseudomonadota > Alphaproteobacteria > Rhizobiales > Beijerinckiaceae > CAIYZJ01. The sequence continues at coordinate 76,323 of CANGQA010000005.1, forward strand.
CTGTCTGGCCCATGTGGGGGAACTGGACGGGGTGATGGTGGGGCGCGAGGCCTATCACAATCCCGAATTGTTGCTTGCCGTAGATCCGTTCTTGTTCGGGCAGGATGCTCCTGTCAGTTCAGGCTTTGAGGCCGTAGAAGCCTATGAGCCCTACATGGCCAGACAGATTGAGGCTGGCGGGCATCTGCACGGGATGGTCCGTCACATGCTCGGTCTGTTTCAGGGGCGCCCCGGCGCGCGCGCCTTCCGCCGTCATTTGGCCACCCATGCTGTCAAACGCGATGCGCCTTTGTCGGTCTTGCGCGATGCGGTGGCACTGGTGTCGCGTGATTGGACCCCCGAACCACCCTCCGCATCATCGCACAAGGCATGATTTAACGGGTGGGTTGTCCCGCACAACGGCTGGCAGGGCGGCTCCACATGGCTTTGCGTTCGGGCAGTTGCGCCATGATCTGCACCCGTTCAGCCTCGCTCATCGCGCCCCAGCCGGTTACCTCTTGCAATGTGCGGCCACAGCCCTCGCATAAACCGCTGAGACGGTCGATCACACAGAGTTTGATGCAGGGGGTCGAGGTGGTGGGCGTGGTCATGTCGTCCTAATTCGCGCAAGCTGACAAAGTGAGCAGAAACACCATTTCGGCAATTTGCTGGGCAGCACCCGCAATATCACCGGTCTGGCCCCCGATAAGCCGTCGCGCCATCAGCATTAAAGGCACCACCGCAGCAAAGCCGATCGGCCAGACAATCAGCATCGTCGCAACGTCCCAGCCTGCCCACCATAGCAGAGCGTCCGCGAGCAGCAAGGCAAAGGCAAGCGTTGCAAGATAGGTTGTTCCTTCGGGGCGTCCGACAGCCGCGGCCTTGCCGTCGGGCTTGGCATTGGCCAGCAGCATCAGTGGCATTAAGCCAGCCATGCGCGAGAGAGGGGCAATCGCCAGCACCAAAAGCGCTGATTCGGTGGCACCAGAACTCTCTATCAGGTCGGCAAGCACAGTGCTCCTCAGCAGCAAGGACAGCACCAGTGATGCTCCTCCATAGGTGCCGATCCGGCTGTCGGTCATGATCTCCAGCCGTCTAGCGACAGTCTGGCCGCCGCCCAAGCCGTCCGCAACATCTGCCAGCCCGTCTTCGTGAAAGGCGCCCGTGCTCAACAGGATCGTGATCAGGGTCAAGGTGGCCGTGATGATCGGTGGCCAGAACAGGTCTGCGACCCATAATACAAGCGTTGCGGGTAATGTGATAATCACGCTGGCCAGCGGCAGCATTTGCACGATCCGCGGAAAATCGGGCAAACCATGTGGCTTTTTTTCAAAAGCAAAGACGGGGATCGGCAGTCGAGAGTAAAACCGGATGCAATCAATCAAAGCGCACAGCATGGAGGGCTCCGCAGCAAAATATTAACCTGTCGAAACAGGGTCAGAGCACGTTATAAGCAGAAATCGAGTGAGTCTGTCAGTGTCGATAGGACAATGACGGCAACAAGGTTGGGGTTGATTGATATGGGTTCTCCGTTTGATGATATTCGGGCGTTGATGGCTTCGTTTCCGGATGCCGATGAACGCGCCGCCGGGGCGGTGCGTCTGCGCGATCGCCAATTGGCCAAGCCGCAAGGCAGTCTCGGACGGCTGGAGGAGTTGGCAGAATGGATGGCGGCATGGCAAGGCGAGGACAAGCCGCATGTCACACGTCCACTTGTCTGTGTGTTTGCGGGTAATCATGGTGTTGTCGCGCAAGGCGTGTCGGCTTTTCCCGTTGATGTCACTCGGTTGATGCTTGATGCCTTCGGGGCAGGGGGTGGCACGATCAACCAGATCTGCGCCAATTTCGATTTCGGGTTCAAAGCCTTTGATCTGGCACTTGATCTGCCCACCTATGACATGACCGAACAGCCAGCCATGGACGAGAAAACATGCGTCGCCACGATGGCTTTTGGCATGGAGGCTTTGGCCGGTGGTGTTGATTTGCTGGGTCTTGGAGAAATGGGTATCGGCAATACCACAGCGGCGGCGGCTATTTATGCAGCCCTTTATGGTGGGGATTCTGACCGGTTTGTCGGGCAGGGCGCTGGTGCCAGCGAGGCACAGATGGAGCGCAAACGCGCCGCTGTAAGCAAGGCGCTCACCCTGCATCAGGAGGCTTTGTCTGATCCGCTTGAGATATTACGCCGTTTGGGCGGGCGCGAAATCGCTGCCCTGGCGGGCGCGATAATCGCTGCGCGCTTGCAGCGCGTTCCCGTTGTGCTCGATGGTTATGTTGTGACGGCCGCGGCGGCGATTTTGCATGCCATTGACCCGCATAGCATTGATCATTGCGTGGCGGGCCATTTGTCAGCAGAGGGCGCCCATGCCGAGGTGCTGGCGCATCTGGGCTTGCAGCCGATCCTCTCCTTGGGAATGCGGTTGGGCGAAGCCTCTGGGGCAGCTCTGGCGATGGTGATGATCAAAGCGGCTGTCGCCTGCCACAACGGCACCCATACGATGGCGCAAGCCGGTATCGGTGCGGATCCGGCGGCCAGTCGGCACTGA
>CANGQA010000006.1 GCA_947455995.1 Hyphomicrobiales bacterium
CCATAGCACCACCATTGTGATGGACCGCGCCCTCATGCGCGGTCTCGGAATGTGACAGCCTCATGAATTTCGGCCCCGCTATTTTCAACAGCAGCCACGGTGTAATAGTCACAGCGACAAAGAAGGAAAAGATCATTGCCACAGAGGCATTGGCCGGAATCGGACTCATATAGGGGCCCATCATGCCGCTGACGAACATCATCGGCAGCAAGGCGGCAATGATGGTCAGCGTGGCCACGATGGTCGGATTGCCCACCTCGGCCACCGCCTCGATCGCCGTTTCGACAAGATCGCGTTTACCGCGCATGTCCCAATGGCGGATGATGTTCTCGACCACCACAATCGCATCATCGACCAGAATCCCGATAGAAAAAATCAGCGCGAACAGGCTGACGCGGTTGATGGTGAAACCCATCAGCCACGAGGCGAACAGTGTCAGCAAAATCGTTGTGGGAATGATTACAAACACCACCATGCCTTCCCGCCAGCCGATCGCCAGCGTGATCAGCACGACAATAGACAGGGTGGCGAGGGCAAGATGGAATAATAGCTCATCGGCTTTTTCTGTCGCTGTCTCGCCATAATCGCGGGTAATGGTCACTTCCAGCCCCTGCGGCAGGATGGTGCCTTGTGCGGCATTAAGACGCTCGACCAGATCATGCGAAACGCTGACCGCATTGGCGCCTTTGCGTTTGGCGAAAGCAATGCTGACGGCAGGCCGCGTATCAAACCCGCCTCTGCCATCCGGTGTCATCGTCCAGGCACGCTTGTCGCTTTGCGCTGCCCCGACCACAACCTGTGCGACATCCTTGACATAGACAGGGTGCCCCTCGCGCGTGGTCAACAACAAGAGCCCGATATCGGGAACGCCTTGCAGGGTCTGGCCTGCCAGCACCGGCAATAATTGATTGTCATGCCGGAACGCGCCGACCTGAAAACTGCGATTGGCATTGCTGAGCTTGTCAATCAGCTGGTTCAGCGTCAAGCCATAGAGCGAGAGCTTTTCGGGATCGGGTTCAACCCGGATCTGATTGGGATGACCGCCAACCAGATAGCTCGCTCCGATCTCTTTGACCTTGTGCAAGTCGTGACGCAATTCATCGGCGACAAGATAGAGTGCATGATCATCCCAACGTGCCGCATGGTCAGGTTTTGCAGCCAGCGTCAGCACCATGATGGCAACATCATTGATACCCCGCCCGACGATCACCGGCTCGGGAATGCCTTTGGGCAATCCGCCAATATTGGCGCGGATTTTCTCATGCACCCGCAAAATCGCATTGTCCTCGTCGGTGCCGACGAAGAAACGGGCGGTAACCACCACCCGGTCATCTATCGTCTGCGAATAGACATGCTCGACACCGTTGATGCCCTGAATGATCGCCTCCAGCGGGCGTGTCACCAGTTCAACCGCACTATCGGCTTTCCAGCCGTTAGCTTGCACGATGATATCGACCATGGGCACGCTGATTTGCGGCTCCTCCTCGCGCGGCAGAGCCATCAGGGCGATGACCCCGACCAGCACTGCGCCAATCAGCAACAGCGGTGTCAGGGGAGATTGAATGAAAAAGCGGGTCAGCAGGCCCGAAAGTCCCGATGGACGTTGTTGATCTTGCGGCATCATGGTGCGATGACCACATCGCCGACCTGCAATCCAGCAAGAATTTCAATATTCTCGCGCCGTCTCTCGCCCGTTTGCACCATCACTTCCACACCAGATTTCAGCCTGACAAAATCAAGTCCAGCCCGTCTGACCAGTGCTGTGGCAGGCACCAACATGCTGCGCCGTTGTCCAGTGGCAATGATCACACGTGTTTTCTCGCCGACGAAATATCCATCGAGCGTGGCGACCGCGACATCTGCGATCACCCGTCCACCCTTGATTTCGGGATAGACAATCCTGACAGTGCCAGTGTCGGTGGTCTGTTCGGCGGTGCCGCGTCCGGCAATCTCAACCCGGTCTCCAACCCGCAAAAAACGTGCGTGGCGTTCGGGCAATTGCAGCCTCAGGATGTAATGATCCACCGCCAGCGTTGCGACCGCCTCACCCGCCATAACCACGCCGCCGTCCACAATCGGAACCGTCAAGACCCGCCCTGCAGCAGGAGCCAGCACGGTTCCTTCGGAAATTTGCTGCTTGATTACATCGCGATCAGCCATCAGCCCTGTCAGGATACGCTCGGCGACATCAAGTGCGGTTTTGAATTGATCCACCTGTAACTGGCTTCCGACATTTCTCCGCAAGAGATCCTGCATCCTCTCGTAATCTGCGCGCGCTTGATCGCGCTGGGCCTCTTGCGATTGAATGCGCGCCTCGATGCCCTTGATCTGCAAAACCAGCTTCTGATCAGCAATCACCGCGAGCACGGCACCAGCAACAACCTCCTGCCCTTCGATGGTCTGCAACACGGTGACCACGCCGCCGATCCTTGCCCGTGCCGTCAATTCGTGCGTCGGCTCGACAGTGCCGATCACCGATTTCCGATCCTCCACCATCTGCCAGGCAACCGTAACCTCACTTGCCCTTAATGGCACCAGCGTGGACAAAAGGCTGATACCTGCCCCGACTATCAAAGCCTTGCTCATCCACACAACTCCCTCAATGCAAAAAAGATTTGACATTTATATTAGAATTATCTAAATTAGCAAGTATGAATTTAAATGCTCTCCAAACCAGTGCCGAAGCAGCCGAAACGCTCTTGAAGGCCATGGCCAACAAAAACCGCCTGATGATCCTGTGCCAGCTGCAACAGGGCGAGCAATCGGTTACGGCCTTGCAGCCTATGCTCGGGTTAAGCCAGTCGGCCTTGTCCCAGCACCTTGCAAGATTGCGCGCGGATGGTCTTGTTCAAACACGAAGAGAAGCACAGACAATTTACTACCGTCTGGCGGGCGACGAGGTCACCAAAGTCATCACCACTTTATACGCTATTTACTGCCAGGACGACGATAGCCTTGCCAAGATATGACGCTTTTGTCCCAACAGCCGTCAAACCAATCAGGAGATTACCATGACAATTCCAATGAGCATTGATCGGGTCGTGATCGCTTTTGCTGGCATGATGATTGTGCTGAGCCTGATCCTGAGCCAACTCCATCACCAAAATTGGCTTTGGTTCACAGCCTTTGTCGGAGTCAATTTGCTCCAATCTTCCTTGACCGGCTTTTGTCCGCTGGCGATTGTCCTGAAAAAACTCGGCCTTCAATCCGGACGCGCCTACTAAAACCGCCGTTTGGCTGGCTCAGATTGATTTGAATCAATGTCCGCCTCTGCCAGACCGATAAAATCAAAGCCATGGATCACTCATGGCTCACTCTCCTCGACGCCCGCGTGCCTCGTTACACGAGTTACCCGACCGCGCCGCATTTTCACCCGCGCATTGGCTCGGCTATTTTCGAGAATTGGCTGAAGGACATTGATCCGCAAAAGCCGATTTCACTCTATGTCCATGTGCCTTTCTGCTACCAGCTGTGCTGGTATTGCGGCTGCAACACCCATATTGTCAAAGGCGAACGGCCGGTCGAGCTCTTTCTCAAAAATGTTCTTAAAGAGATCGCGTTGGTTCAGCGCTACCTGCCCGGACGCCCGAAAGTCTCGCATCTGCATTTTGGTGGTGGCTCTCCCAACCGCCTGACAGCTGACCAATTCGACCAGATCATGCTGCAGCTTCACCAGACATTCGAGCTGATCGAAGGCGCAGAAATCGCGCTTGAAATCGATCCGCGTCATCTCGGCCACCTCCAGACAGAGGCCTATGCCCGCTGGGGCGTCAACCGCGCCAGTCTGGGGGTTCAGGACTTCGACCCCGAAGTGCAAAAAGCGATGAACCGGATCCAACCATTCGACATGGTGGCGGGCGCCGTAGACCTGCTGCGCAAAGCCGGAATCACCGCTATCAATTTCGATCTGCTCTATGGCCTGCCGCTGCAAACCATCGACAGCATCCATGCCACCATCGAGCAAACAGTCCTGCTCTCGCCCGATCGTGTCGCATTGTTCGGCTATGCCCATGTGCCCTGGATTAAAAAGCAGCAAAAGACACTGGAGCGTTTCGGCTTGCCGTCCGTCCAGCAGCGGGCCGAATTGGCGTTTTATGCCCGCAGTGAACTTGAAAAACATTATGAGCCAATCGGCATCGACCATTTCGCCAAAGCCGATGACAGTCTGGCCGTAGCGGCGAGAAAGAAGCAACTTCACCGCAATTTTCAAGGTTACACAATCGATGAAGCCCAAACACTGATTGCCTTCGGTCCCAGCGGTATTTCCTCCACCCCGCAGGGGTTTGCCCAAAAGGAACCCGAACTGGCAGCATGGAACCAATGCATCGAGGCCGGTCAACTGGCAATCCGTCGCGGTATCGCCCTTCAACCATCCGACCGGTTGCGCAGTGCCATCATCGAGCAGATCATGTGCCATCTTGGCGTTGATGTTGAGGCTGTTGCCCGCGAGCACAGTCAAACACCAGAGCAGTTTTTGCCCTGCTTTGATCGCCTCGCCTCCTTTGCTGCCCAAGGCCTTGTGAGAATCGAAGGATGGCGGCTATCCATCCCCGAGAATCGTCGCCTTGCCGCCCGCTCGGTTTCCGCCGCCTTTGACGCTTATTTCCAGCCGGAAGAAAACCATCACTCAGCAGCAGTTTAACCCATCCGCTTGGTCACGTTTATAAAGATCAGGCTTGCGGTTTTTTAGCCAGCAAATCCCTGATTTCCATCAGCAAGGCCTCCTGCCGGGTGGGTTCAGGCGCGGCTTTGGCTTTGCCCGCATTGAGACGGTTGATGGCCTTCATGACCAGAAAAAGAACCCAGGCAATGATCAGGAAACTGATCAACACCGTGATGAAATTACCGTAACCCAACACCGCCCCGGACTTTTTTGCATCCTGATAGGCAAGGGCTGAATTGACCGCACCCGACAGTGGTAAATAATAATTTGAAAAATCCAGACCACCTGTCAGCGCACCGATCACCGGCATGATGAGATCGGCCACAACGGAGTCGATAATCTTGCCAAAGGCCGCACCAATCACCACACCGATCGCCAGATCGACGACATTGCCACGCATGGCAAAACTTTTGAATTCTTTCAGCATCGGATATCTCCCGGGTTAAATATTTCAGGGACGACCATCACGCAAAAATACAAATCAAAACACGCCGCACCTGCAGCGCAGGCACATCGGACAGTGTTTCAAATTATTCAGTTCGTGGAATTGAGTCCAGCGCACAGACGGGCAGCGGAGGAGTCCATGCTCAGACTTGGGGTTTGTTGCGTTCATAACGCCCCAATTGATGGGAACGGGCAAGATAGGAACGGCGCCGGGAATAGTTTTCTGCAACCATGGGGTAATCGGCAGGCAAGCCCCATCTCAGCCGATAGGCATGCGGACTGAGCTGGAATTTGTGCTTGAGATAGCGCTGCAAGGATTTGCACTGATGCCCATCTTCGAGACAGATAAGGTAATCGGCTGTAACCGACTGGTCGATGGGCACGGCTGGGAGTCTGGCCTGCTTCAACGAACCATTGTGCAAAGCCGCGCGCAAGGAGGATACCAGTTCGACCAGTGCATCTGGTGTCAAAGGTTGGGTCTCAATGTAGCGCAGGACAATCTTGGTCGCCAGCACGCTATGCAAATCCAGTTGTGGATTTGAGGAGCGCGTCAATAACTCTCCCATATCCTGAATAAAGCCATCCAGATCACGGTCTATTTGACGAGCTGGGTCGGACGAGGGCTCTGCAAAACGGGACACCTGATCAGTTTGGCGTGGATGGTCGAGCATGGTGGTATCCGTGGTTCCAGCAAGCATGGATAAGATAAATTTCTTGCCAGCATGGCGCACAAGCCCATTAAATTGCGATGGTGAAATAAAGCCTCGCCCATAAGCAATTCATAAAGTGAAGGCTTCTTCTCATAAAGTGAAGGCTTCTTCGGGCATGATTTCCACCAGCCTATAACCGACACCCGGCTGGGTCAGGATCAATCGCGGCTCGGACGGGACAAACTCGATTTTCTGGCGCAACTGGCCAATAAAGACACGTAAATATTGCGTGTCGGACATATGGGCCGGCCCCCAAATCGCATTGAGAATAAAACCGTGTGTCAGGACGCGCCCCGCATGACGGGCCAGCAGATGCAACAGCTCGAATTCCTTGGGCGTGAGACTAATCTCCTGATCCTGCCTCTTCAAATGGTAATGCTCGACATCCAAAAGCAAATCGCCGAAACGGAACTGGCGGCGGGCCGGATCGGCGCCGTGATGCTGCCGCAATGCGGCACGAAGTCGGGCCAGAAACTCTCCGATTGCGAACGGTTTGACAATAAAATCATTGGCACCCAAATCAAGTGCTGCGATTTTTTCAGACTCGTCATCACGAGCCGAGAGAACGATGATCGGAATTGTGTGCTTCTTGCGCAATTCGGCAATTACGCTTTTGCCATCACGGTCGGGCAAGCCGAGATCAAGCACGACAAGCGCAGGATGCTCGCGGGCTACGCTATCGAGAGCTTCGGCGGCATTGCTGGCCAGCGCGACCTCGTAACCTTCCATTTTGAGGCTCGGCGATAAGAAACGCTGAATCTGGCGTTCATCATCCACCACAAGAATCAATGATTTGCGGCTCATAACATAACAGACCCCACTGCATCAGGCGGCACCGGAAACCGCAGACTGAAGGATGATCCGCGCCCCTCCGACAGGGGGCTTTCAACTGATACCGCGCCTTGCATCAGCTGGGCAATGTTGCGGGTGATGGTCAGCCCCAATCCAGCCCCCATTTGCCTTTCATCGGGTTTGAGCCGGACAAATTTGTCAAAAATTCGCGTCTGGTCGACCATCGCAATTCCGCTCCCCTGATCACTGACGCTCACCACCAGCCACGCCCCGTCCTTTCGCAAGGCCACAGAGATTTGGCTGGCTGGCGGCGAATATTTGGCTGCATTTTCAATAATATTGAACACGCCCTGTTCAACAAGGGACGGAAAGCCCCGCAACAGCGGTAAATCCGTTTGCATGGTCAGCACGATCTCGTGACGGTCAAAATAACGCCGTGCGCGTTCAACCGTCGGATGCAGGATATCTGCCAGATCGAACCATTCAGCCTCTCCGACAAAGCCCGCCTCGGTCCGCGTGACCGCTAGTAAATGATCGATGAAGCGCGAGAGACGCACAGCCTCATCCTCGATGGTTTCAGCCAATTCGCGTTTGGTTTGCGCTTCCAGCGTCGACTCGAACTGACGCAATGTTGAGGCTGAACCGATGATAGAGGCCAAGGGCGTGCGCAGATCATGCGAGACCGACGAGAGCAAGCTGGCCCTCAATCGCTCCTTTTCAGTTTGGGCGCGAGCAGACTCGTTTTCCTGAACCAGGGCTGCCCGCTCGAAGGCGATCATCGCCTGCGCCAGAATGGCATCCAGCAAACGCCGGGCTTCACTGCCCTCGGCAAAATCCGTGGCCCTGTCGACGACAACCAGCACAGCCGACCCATGCAGCGGACGCAGCAAAAGCGAAAGCTGATGCGGGCCTGCTTTGCCCTCGCGCACAAAAGTCTCTATCCGGCCTGCGTCCCAACCCTCTGTGCATAACAGCTCGGATGAGTCCAATGCATCAGGCCAGGATCGTGCGTCACAGTTACCCTCGGCGGAGATTGTGACAATATGATGGGCAACCGCCCATCGGGCCGCCAGTTCGTGACTGATCACAGCAAAAATTTCGGACTGGCTGGAAGCAGCGGCCAATTGCCCTGTTAACGCCACCAGAGATTGCATCCATTCCGAATGCAGTTCGGCAAGATGATATTGTTCTCGGATTTTACCCGCAAGACCTCCAGTAACCAAGGCAGTCAGCAAGAACATGAAAAGAGCAAAAAAGTCATCCGGATTGGCAATCAAAAGCGTGAATGTCGGAGGAATAAAGAAATAATTATAGGCTAAAAATGCACAAAAGGCGGTCATGAGCCCGCCGCTAATTCCGGTCAGCAGAGCCGAGACCAGCACCGCCAGCAAAAACAGGTTGGCGAGCGTGTAGACATTGAAATGGGCCTGCACCGCCAGCGCCACAAGCGTGGAAGCCGTGACACAAATCAAGGCCAGCAACAAACTGACAGGCCATGGCCGAGACAACAGCCATGTGCGTGACAAAAGCAACGAAATGCGCATCCCCGGACCAGCCCCGAACAACCACCTTGCCTTCTTATAACCGATCTCGGTGGTACGGTCGCATAGATCGGGCGATCTTTATGGATTCTTTATATCGTGATCTGTTTTTCCCTATCGCAAACTTATCCGAAACGGACGCAAAAGCCAGTTCTGTCAGGTCTGCCTGAGAGCTATGCGGCAAGTGCGGGGTGACAGTTAAAGGACATCCTCTTGCATCCTCTTGTACCCGATCATTCAAGGTTTGTTATGCGTCATCTTTCACACTCTGCCGGCAACGATCATCAATCTACAGACAATCAACCAACCGCACACAACGTCCATCCCAACCATAAGCAATCGACCCAATCGAGCCTGATGCTCGGCGCGCTCGGGGTGGTTTATGGCGATATCGGTACTTCACCACTCTATGCTTTCAAGCAATCGGTCGAGGCCGCGGGTGGGGTCAGCGAGGTCAATGTGTTGGCCATCCTGTCCTTGATGATTTGGTCTTTGCTGCTGGTGGTCACATTGAAATATGTCGTGGTCATCATGCAGGCCAACAACAAGGGAGAAGGCGGCACGCTGGCGTTGACGGCATTGGCTTTGAGCTGTGTGACCACCCCCAAAATGCGCTGGCTCGTCATGTGCATCGGCCTGATCGGCGCATCATTGTTTTACGGCGACAGCGTCATTACTCCCGCCATCTCGGTACTGAGCGCGATCGAAGGGCTGGAAGTGGCAACCCCACTGCTCAAGCCCTATGTCATTCCGATCACCTTACTGCTGATTACCGCGCTGTTCGCCATCGAGCGGCACGGCACCGCGGCCATCGGACGGCTGTTCGGACCGATCATGGTGATCTGGTTTCTGGTCTTGGGCCTTTTAGGCCTCAAAGGAATGATGAGCGATCTCGGCGTTTTGAAGGCCTTTGATCCGCGTTACGGCATCCTCTTCCTGTTCAACCACCCAGGCCTGAGCGCGGCCGTGCTTGGCGCTGTTGTGCTGACTGTGACCGGCGGCGAGGCACTCTATGCGGATATGGGGCATTTTGGTGCCAAGCCAATTACACGCGCATGGATCCTTATGGTGCTGCCTGCTTTGCTGCTGAATTATATGGGGCAAGGGGCTTTGCTCCTGCACGATCCTGCGGCTTTGGAAAATCCATTCTACCTTCTCGCTCCTGATTGGGCCCTGGTGCCAATGGTGGCTCTTTCTGCAGCTGCAACGGTGATTGCCTCGCAAGCCGTGATTTCAGGCGCGTTTTCGATTACCAATCAGGCTGTGCAATTGGGCTATCTGCCCCGTATCAGGGTGCGCCATACATCCTCGGACGAAATCGGCCAAATCTATGTCAGCCAGGTCAATATCGTGCTTTTCACGGCTGTCGTGGCACTGGTGTTGGGCTTCAGGACCTCCGAAAGTCTGGGTGCGGCCTATGGCATCGCTGTCACCGGAACCATGGCGACAGTGACCATTCTGGCCTGCATTGTGATGATCCGCAAACTCCAATGGTCAGCTGCCGTTGCGTTGCCGCTGTTTGGGCTCTTTCTGGCGATCGATCTGATATTTTTCGGCACAAATCTATTGAAATTCATGGAAGGCGGCTGGTTCCCCATCCTGATGGCCAGCTTGATTTTCTTCGTGATGATTGCCTGGATCAATGGCCGCGAGCGGCTTCTGGCCGCCCGTTGGCGCGATACCACACCGCTCGATGAATTCGTCGCCAAAATGACCCCCGAACACCCGCCACGCATTCCCGGCACCGCCATTTTTATGGTGCCCAACACAAAGGTTGTGCCGCAAACCCTGTTGCACAACCTCAAACATTTCCGCGTGTTGCACGAACGGGTGATCCTGATGACCGTGCGAACCACCAGCTCGCCTTACGTCAGAGATGACGAGCGGATCAGCATTGAAGCGATCGGTAATAATTTCTATCTGGTCGGCGTCACCTATGGCTTTTTCGAGGAGCCCAAAATCCCGCGCGTGCTGGCACAGATCCGGATCAAGGAATTCCGGATGAAACTGGCAGAAGTGTCATTCTTCATCGGGCGGGAACGGTTGACGTCCAACTCGACAAATCTCTGGCGCAGCCTGTGCGACCATATTTTTATCGCACTTCACCGCAATATGCTGTCGGCCACAGAATTCTATCGGATTCCGCCCGGCCATACTGTGGAATTGGGCGGACATATCGAAATCGGCTGATGTGAAACGGCTCTGATTATTGCGGCTGCTGTTTGCGAAAGGCGTACCTTCGGGGACGCCTTTGGTCATTTATGACTATTGTTTGCGATGTTGCCTTCCTAAATCAGGGTGTGGCACTTCACTTTTTACGATAAGATCTCCATATCTAAAAAAACCATGCCAAGCATCTTGAGACCCGATGATGGGGTCATCAACATTTAACAGGATCGCTTGGGCATTCCGATCCCTAGGACGAATTGAGCGACAGGTGGAGAAACAGATGAGCGGAACAGATTCAGGCAAAACAGGCCAATGTCCGGTAATGCACGGTGCGCATGCGCGCACCACCGTGGGTGTGACCTCGAACCGCGACTGGTGGCCCAACCAGCTCAATCTCAAAATCCTGCACCAGAATTCGGCACTGTCCAATCCGATGGCCCCAGCATTCGACTATGCAGAGGCCTTCAAAAAACTCAATCTGGATGCGGTTAAAAAAGACCTTTTCGCCCTGATGACCACCTCGCAGGATTGGTGGCCCGCCGATTACGGCCATTACGGGCCCTTGTTCATCCGCATGGCGTGGCACAGTGCGGGCACCTATCGGACCGGTGACGGACGCGGCGGCGCATCCTCCGGAACCCAGCGTTTCGCCCCGCTCAACAGCTGGCCTGACAATGCCAATCTTGATAAGGCCCGCCGCTTGCTGTGGCCGATCAAACAGAAATACGGCCAAAGCCTATCCTGGGCTGATCTGATGATTTTTGCTGGCCATTGTGCGCTGGAATCGATGGGTTTCAAACCTTTCGGTTTCGCCGGGGGTCGCGTCGATGTCTGGGAGCCCGAAGAGGATATCTATTGGGGCAATGAAGACACGTGGTTAGGCGACAAACGGTATACCGGGGATCGTGAGCTTGAGAACCCGCTTGCTGCCGTGCAAATGGGCCTGATCTATGTCAACCCGGAAGGCCCTAACGGCAAACCAGATCCACTCGCTTCAGCCAGAGACATCCGCGAAACCTTTGCGCGCATGGCCATGAATGACGAGGAAACCGTTGCGCTGATCGCCGGTGGCCACACTTTCGGCAAGGTCCATGGTGCGGCTGATCCATCCAAATATGTCGGGCCCGAACCAGAAGGCGCAGGCATTGAGGCACAAGGCCTTGGTTGGCTCAGCAGCTATGGCAGCGGTAAAGGCGTCGACACCATCACCAGCGGTCTGGAAGGTGCATGGACCACAAACCCGATCAAATGGGACAATAATTATTTCGAGAACCTGTTCAATTACGATTGGGAACTGGTCAAAAGCCCCGCCGGAGCCTGGCAATGGACAGCCAAGGACGCCAGTGCCCAAAACACCGTGCCCGATGCCCATGATGCCAGCAAACGTCATGCACCGATGATGGCGACCACCGATCTGGCTCTGAAGATCGACCCCGCTTATGCCAAAATCTCCAAGCGGTTTTTTGAAAATCCCGATGAATTTGCCGATACGTTCGCCCGCGCCTGGTTCAAGTTGACCCATCGCGATATGGGACCACGCTCGCGTTATCTCGGCAAGTTGGTGCCCCAGGAGGATTTGCTGTGGCAGGATCCTCTGCCTGCTGCGACCCATCCTGTGATTGACGCCCAGGACATCAAGACCCTGAAAGCTGCCCTGCTGGCCTCCAAACTGACGATCTCCCAACTGGTCACAACGGCTTGGGCCTCCGCTTCTACCTTCCGTGGTTCCGACAAGCGCGGTGGTGCCAACGGGGCGCGGATCAGGCTGGCTCCGCAAAAGGATTGGGCCGTCAACCAACCGGCAGAACTCGCCAAAGTGCTTACGGCACTCGAAACCATCCAGAAAGAGTTCAATGCCAAACAATCCGGCGGCAAGGCAGTTTCGCTTGCCGATCTGATTGTATTGGGTGGTTGTGCCGCCATCGAGCAGGCCGCCCATAATGCCGGACATCCGGTCAGCGTCCCCTTCAGCCCCGGCCGAACCGACGCGACGCAGGAGCTGACCGACACTGAATCCTTTGCCGTGCTGGAGCCTGCCGCGGATGGTTTCCGCAATTACCAGAAAACAGCTTTCACGGTATCCGCCGAAGAGCTGCTCCTTGACCGTGCCCAGTTGCTGACACTGACTGCGCCGGAAATGACTGTGCTGATCGGCGGTCTGCGTGTCTTGAACACCAATGCGGACGGCAGCACGCACGGTGTCCTGACCAAGCGAGTCGACACGCTCAGCAATGATTTCTTTGTAAACCTGCTCGACATGTCCACCTCATGGAAACCTGCATCTGAAAAAGGCGACCTTTTTGAAGGACGTGACAGGACTTCAAATGCCGTCAAATGGACCGGCACTCGCGTTGATCTGATTTTCGGATCGAATTCCCAACTGCGGGCCCTGGCCGAAGTCTATGCCTGCGATGATGCGCAAAAAACCTTCGTCAGCGATTTTGTCGCCGCTTGGACCAAAGTGATGAACCTCGACCGCTTCGATCTGGCCTAAGCCTTCGGGCTTCTGCCTTTTCTTAAAATGACCCGAACAGGACACCCGCAGAATAGATTCTGCGGGTGTTTTGCTGCTGAGGGCTGAAATCCGAAATTCGGCCCAAAACTTCCTGGCTAAAGACTTTTCGGCGCAAGGCTTTGATGGCTCGAAACATCGTCTCATACGGGTTGGCCAAGTCACCGATTGCAGCCGATCATTCCTAAAACTGTATACGGATACAATCTCTTTTATAGGTATATTTTCATAAATTTGGACATATTGATCAAAAATTGTCCGCTTGACGGCTGATTTGTGACATTTAAGATATACAGATTATCAACGCGAGGCGGTCGCCTGAAACTGCTTCTTACGGATGCTTTCTGATGATTGCCATATCATGAGTGAACCACAGGCCGAGCACACGACGATCAGGCACCTGTCACGGCGCGACAGCCTGAGCGAGCGCATCTATTTTGAATTGCGCGGCAAGGTGCAGCGGTCAGAAGTGGCACCGGAATTCCGGTTTGTCGATGTCGATATTGCCACCGAATACGGCACATCGCGAATGCCGGCGCGCGAAGCGCTTCTGCGACTGGCCAATGAGGGCTATCTTGTTGGCACCACACGGGGATTTATGGTACCTCGCCTGTCGCTTGATGACATCCGTGACGTATTCGAAGTCCGCCGCCTGCTCGAACCGCGTGCAGCCGCCAATGCGGCGCAACATCTCGACAACCAGGCCGAACAGGATATGAGCCGCGCTTTACAAGAGGCCTCTCTGGCCGCTGAACGCCATGATGCCAATCGGATGATCCTGGCAAATATTGCCTTTCGGCAAGCCTGGCTGGCCAAAGTGCGCAACCGGCGGCTGGCTGACACGATCGGCCGTTTTGTCGACCACGCGCAAACGGTCCGCTTGAAAACCCTGCAAACCGAGAGCACCCGAACGGTCGTCCTCAACGGTTTAAAATCGCTGCACAGCGCCTTCATGCGGCACGATCCGATTTCGGTCAATGACCGCATGGTCGCGTTTATGGCAGCAGCGGAAGATGCCTTTTTTTCGATCCGCCAGACTGAACTGGAAGATACGGCAGACCGGAGAAGCCTGTCGCAGAACAAACGCGAAAAAAGGTAGGGAGCCCGTGATGATCAGACCCCACCCCCTCAAAGGCAATAACACTTTCAAGCTCGGTGTGTTTTCAGCCAATGCCGATGGAGGTTTGGCGATCACCGATGTGCCGGAGCGTTGGCGGGCCAGTTGGGACGATATCATGACGGCGGCAGGAATTGCCGATCGCGCAGGGCTGGAATTTTTTCTTCCTATTGCCCGTTGGCGAGGGTTTGGTGGCAAAAACCGCGTGCGCGAACATTCTTTTGAAACATTTACCTTTGCGGCGGGTCTTGCTGCTGCCACCCAAAATATCGGCCTCTTCATGACCGTGCATGTGCCAATCGTGCATCCGGTTTATGCCGCCAAGGCTCTGGCAACCGTCGACCATATCAGCAAGGGCCGTGCGGGCCTCAATATTGTATGCGGCTGGAACCCTGACGAATTTGCGATGTTCGGCATGAGTGTTGACACCGACGCCTATGGCCGAGCGCAGGAATGGATCGATATTATCGACCAATGCTATGGCCCGAACCAGCCTTTCGATGTCGATGGTAAATTCTATAAGCTCAAACAGGTTGTGAGCCGCCCTGCCAGTCTACAAGCGCCCCGCCCAGTGACGATGAATGCGGCTTTCGGCCCGCCAGGGCGCAATTTTGCGGCAAGAAACTGCGACTTCCTGTTTTCGACTTTTGCCGAGATCGAGGATGGCAAGGCTCATATTGCCGATATTCGCACCCGCGCCAGCGAGTATCAGCGTGATGTCGGGATCTACACTGTCTGCCATGTGGTTTGCCGCGAGACACAGCAGGAAGCCGAGGATTATTACACCTACTATGCTGTGACCCAAGCCGATCACGCTGCAGTCGATTATCACATGGCCAGCAAAAAAGAATTTGCGAACTCGCACGACAATGCGGCTTTCGATAAATACCGCAAACGGTTTGCAGGCGGGGCAGGCACCTATCCGCTGGTCGGCACGCCCGAAAAAATAGTCGATGACATGATCAAAATTTCCCAAGCCGGATATGCCGGAACTGGGATGACCTTTGTAAATTATAATTACGAACTACCCTTCTTCTGCGATCGTGTATTGCCTTTGATGAAACAGGCGGGCTTGCGGATCGCATGAGGATGATAACGACCAAAAGCGAAGGAGACGGCGATGTTTGATCCACGCCGCGCAACATTGCGATACGGGCTGGCCAGCGGCCGCTGCCTTGGCGTTGCCTGGCTGTCATTGGGCTCGGCGGCGATTACCGAAACCATTGCCCGTGCCAAGCCCGATGGCATCGTGATCGACCTGCAACACGGCCTTTGGGAACGGCGAGAACTGGAAGCCGCGATCGGCCTGACTCCGGCCAATATTCCGGTGATCGCACGGGTGGCCGAAAACTCGGCCTTTGCCATTGGCGCTGCCCTTGATGCGGGCGCGGAAGCGGTGATGGTCCCCCTGATTGAAAATGCCAAGCAGGCCGAAAAAGCCGTATCATTTGCCAAATATCCCCCGCATGGCATCCGCTCGGGCGGCGGGGTCAGACCGTTGTCCAATTTTGTTGATTATGTCGAAGGCTCTGACAAGATTGTTGTCATCGTGATGATTGAAACCGTTGAAGGGGCAAAAAATGCCGCTGAAATTGCGGCGGTCGACGGGGTCGATATGGTCTTTATCGGGACTGGCGATCTGTCACTGTCCCTCGGTGTGTTTCCGGATATCAGCCACGACCACACCAAAACCTGTTCCGACATCCATGAGGCGTGCAAAAAGGCGTGGACGCCGTGTGGCATTTTCACACCTAATCTCGAATTGGCGAAAATCCGCCGTGGACAAGGCTACCGGATGGTCGTCACCACCAATGATGCCGACCTGATCGCAAGGGGGGCGCAACAAGCCGCGACTGCCTTTGCCGCACCGGTTCCCAAAGCCGCCGAAGAGCACGAACTGATCGAGGTCAGCACAACACGCACCCCAACCGCACCCAAACAGATCAGAGGCCGATCATGAGTGGATCATTCAAGGAACGCCTCAGTTTTGATGATGAAACCGGTGCCCTGTTCGATCAGAGCCGCCGCTATATGATGATCAGGCCAGATGCGCTGATGGGTATTTTCAAACGCCTGCCACCCGATCAACGGATGGCGGCCTTGCAGGCCTTTGCCGAATCCATTGCCGAACAAGGCGGCGATTCCGCCCGCGCTTATGTGGCTATGGGAGGGAGTGGACCGAAATTATTGGATGTGATTGCTGCCACAGCACCCGAATTGGGCTGGGGCATCTGGGCGTTTCACATGGACGGGGACCACTTCGGCCTCAGCGTCCGAAATAGCCCATTTGCCGCAGGCTTCGGCCCCTCAGACCATCCTGTCTGCGCCCCGATTGTCGGCATGTTCGGCGCTGTCACAACGATTGTGGCTGGCAAGCCGATGCTGGCGCGCGAAACGGCCTGTGTCGCGATGGGGGCAGAGCTGTGCCGGTTTGAATCCACCCCGAGGACAAGCACTCCATGACGCAGAGGCCGCTGCCCGTCATCACGGCCCTTCTTGCGGCCCTAAAGCCCGATCAGGTTTTGACGGGCAAGAATATCCCTGCGCGCAACCGGCAGGATGCGTCACGCGCGCCTGAGACAGAGCCACTCGCCCTGTTACTGCCTCGCACCACCGAGGATGTGGCCACCGCATTGGCCATCTGCAATGCCCATCACCAAGCGGTGGTGCCTCAGGGTGGCATGACCGGATTGGTCAAGGCGGCCCATCCAGATCAGGCTGAAATTGCCATATCCATGGAACGCATGGTCGGAATCGAGGACATCGATCCGCAGGCGGGCACCCTAACGGTTTGGGCAGGCACACCGCTGATCACCATCCAACAGGCTGCCGAGCAGGCAGGTTTCTTATGCGGCATCGATCTTGGTGCGCGCGGCTCGTGCACCATAGGCGGCAATATTGCCACCAATGCCGGCGGCAATCAGGTCCTTCGATACGGCATGGCACGGCGCAATGTTTTGGGGCTGGAAGCAGTATTAGCTGATGGCCAGATTGTGACATCGATGAACAAGATGCTGAAAAACAATGCGGGCTATGACTGGACGCAACTTTTCATCGGCTCTGAAGGCACTCTTGGCCTGATCACGCGGGCTGTGCTGGCCCTGCATCCGCGCCCCAAAGGGGTCGAAACAGCCTTGGTGGCCCTGAGTTCGACCCAAGCTGCCATCCATCTGCTGCGTGAAGTCAATGGAAGGCTGGCCGGTGGATTGCAGGTGTTCGAAGCCATGTGGAGCGACTTTTTGCGCGTGGCCACAGACCACATCGGCCTGCAAAAACCCTTTTCGCATGACCATGTGCTGACCGTCCTGCTCGAAACACCGACCAACGGAACCAGCGCGGCTAAAGAGGCTTTCGAGACCGTGTTGGCCAGCTTGGCCGAAGACGGATTGATTGAGGATGCAATCATCGCCCAATCGGACAAGGATCGGGCGCGGTTGTGGGCCTATCGGGAAAGCCCTTACGACTATGGACGCTTTCTGCCACCGCTGATCGGCTTTGATGTGTCTGTCCCGATCGGTTCGTTTGAACTCACCATTGACCGGATCAAAAAGGATATGGCGCAGCGCTGGCCGCAGGCCATCGTGGTTACGTTCGGGCATCTGGCCGATTCCAACCTGCATATGATCATGGCTGTAGAAGGACTGGATACCGATACCAAACATGCGATCGAAGCAATGGTCTATCATCATGTCGCCACGGTCAGCGGTTCGGTCTCAGCCGAACATGGAATCGGGCGCTCAAAACGCGACTATCTTGGCTTGAGTCGCACAGCATCCGAGCTCACACTGATGAAGACCATTAAGAATGCGCTCGACCCCAACGGGATTTTAAGCCCGGGGCGAATTTTTTAACCGCTAGGATGAGGGAGAAACGATCATGAGCAAGTCGGTATTGTCGAAATTGGCCAAGGCGATCCTCAAGCAGGACATCAGGATTATCGACCTGACACAGACACTGCAACCATCTACCCCTGTCATCCAGTTGCCGCCGCCCATGTCTCCGACCAAGCCGTTTTCAAGTGAATTGATCTCGCGCTATGACGAGAAGGGTCCGGCCTGGTACTGGAACAATATCGCCTGCGGCGAGCATACCGGCACGCATTTTGATGCGCCGATCCATTGGATTACCGGACGCGATCTGGACGATGGCGCCACCGATACCGTCAATCCGCAACGCTTTGTTGCGCCGGCCTGCGTGATCGATGTGTCCAAGCAATGTGCCAAGGACGAACGGTTTTTGCTTACCCCGAAACATATTCTGGCTTGGGAAAAAAAGCATGGCAAAATCCCAAAAGGATCATGGGTATTGATGCGTTCGGACTGGTCCAAACGCACTGATCCGGCGGCGTTTTTGAACATGCACGAAGACGGCCCGCATGTGCCCGGCCCCAATGCCGATGCTGTGCGCTTTTTGGTCGAGGAGCGTGACATCAATGGCTGGGGCGTGGAGGCGGTCGGCACCGATGCCGGACAGGCCTTTGCGTTCGAGCCGCCTTTCCCCGCACATGCTCTCATGCACGGATCCAACAAATTCGGACTGGCCAGCCTGTGCAATCTCGATCAACTGCCACCAACAGGCGCCTTGCTCATTGCCGCACCGCTTAAAATCGCCAACGGCTCGGGAAGTCCCCTGCGGGTGCTTGCTTTGATTGACGACACGCAAGATGATTGAGCCCGTTGGAATGAATAGACCGGAAAACGTCGGAGACAAGCATGGCTGAGCGGTCCTTTAAGGAAGAAGTGAAGTCTCTCAGGCTCGGTGCAGGTGAAGAATTCCACGGAGAAGGAATTCTCGCCATCACCAAGGCCCTGCTTGAATCCGGCGTGTCCTATGTCGGCGGCTATCAGGGCGCACCCATCTCGCATCTGATGGACGTACTGGCTGATGCAGAAGATGTCCTGAACTCGCTTGACGTTCATTTTGAATCAAGTGCTTCCGAAGCCACCGCAGCCGCCATGCTTGCCGCTTCGGTCAACTATCCCTTGCGCGGTGCGGTGACATTCAAATCAACGGTCGGAACCAATGTTGCCTCGGATGCGCTTGCCAATCTGGCTTCCGGTGGGGTGACGGGTGGCGCCCTGATCATCGTCGGAGAGGATTACGGCGAAGGCTCTTCCATCATGCAGGAGCGCAGCCACGCTTTCGCTATGAAAAGTCAGATCTGGCTGATGGACCCACGTCCCAATCTCCCCAAAATTGTCGACTGTGTCCGCAAGGGTTTCGAACTGTCGGAGGCCAGCAACACACCGGTGATGCTGGAAGTGCGGATCAGAACCTGCCATGTGACCGGACAATTTACGGCAAGTGATAATATCCGCTCGGCCTTCACCCTCAAGGATGCGCTCGAAAATCCGGTGCGCGACACCAATCGCATCGTACTCCCACCGGCCAGCTATCTGCACGAGAAGGAAAAGCTCGAAGTGCGCTGGCCCGCCGCCACACAGTTCATCCGGGATCACAAGCTGAATGAATTTTTTGATGGGGACCTCAATGACATCGGCATTGTCATGCAAGGCGGCATGTACAATACCACTTTGCGTGCATTGGAATTGGCAGGCTTGGCCGATCCGTTCGGCAATACACGCGTGCCGCTTTATGTCCTGAATGTTACCTATCCGCTGGTCGATGAAGAGTTGATAGGCTTCACCGCAGGCAAGAAGGCGATCATGATCGTCGAGGAAGGTGCCCCCGAATATATCGAACAAACAGTGGCAACACTGTTGCGGCGCGCCGACATCCAGACGAAAATCCATGGCAAAGATATGCTGCCCATGGGTGGCGAATATACGGGCCTCGTCCTGAAAGCAGGTGTGGGACAATTCATCCAGACCTATCACCCCGAACTGGTGGCCGCTGCACCACTCAACAGTGGCGATAACCGTCTGAAATCGGCACTGGCTGCGCTTGACGGACAAGTGCATGGCCGCCCGCCTTCCTTCTGCACAGGCTGTCCGGAGCGCCCTATTTTTACTGCAATGAAACTGGTGGAACGGGAATTGGGGGCCCATCACGTGGCTTGCGATATCGGCTGCCACCTGTTCTCGATTCTTCCGCCGTTCAATATCGGCTCGACGACCATGGGCTATGGTTTGGGCGGAGCCAGCGCATCAGCATTCAACATCAAGGGCGAGAACAAAGCCTCCAAACGCGCGATCTCGATCATGGGCGATGGTGGCTTCTGGCATAACGGATTGTTATCGTCGGTCGGCAATGCGGTGTTCAACAAATCAGACAATGTCATGATCATTGTCGACAATGGCTATTCCGCAGCAACCGGCGGGCAGGATATCTTGTCCTCCCACCACAAGCACGATACCCGCTCAACCCAAAATTCGATTGAAAAAGCCGTGCGCGGCGTTGGTGTCGAGTGGGTCCATACCTTAACGCGCACCTATGATCTCAAGGCCATGATCCGTACCCTTAAAGAGGCCCTAACCAGCACGGAGCCGGGACCGAAGGTCATTGTCGCGCAATCCGAATGTATGCTGAACAAGCAACGGCGCGAGCGACCCTTGCTTAACAAAGCCATCCAGGACGGCAAGCGCGTTGTGCGTGACCGTTTCGGTGTTGATCCCGACACCTGCACGGGCGACCATTCCTGCATCCGGTTGTCGGGCTGCCCTTCGCTCACCCTAGCCCCCAACCCCAATCCTCTGCGCCGGGAACCGGTGACAAAAGTCATCAATTCCTGTGTCGGTTGTGGCCATTGCGGCGAGGTCAGCCACGCTGCGGTGTTATGCCCCTCTTTCTACAAGGCCTCCATCATCAATAATCCGGACCGCAACGATACGCGCAAACAAAAGTGGCGGCAGCGGGTGATCGGCTTCCTGCAACGCCGCCACGCCCGCACTCTTGCCTCCAATGCGGCAGGTCACTGACTCATGAACCCACACGCATCCCAATCCGCAACCTCGATACCGGTCCGCTCGATCCGCATCGCCATTTTGGCGATGGGAGGGGAAGGCGGCGGCGTGTTGGCCAACTGGCTGATCGACATGGCGCGTGCCCATGGTTACACCGCACAGATGACCTCGGTGCCGGGTGTTGCGCAGCGCACCGGAGCGACGATCTATTATATCGAGATGTTTCCCGTGGCCCATATCGGCGCGGGCCAGCAACCCGTATTGGCCTTGATGCCGGTGCCCGGCGATGTCGATATCGTGCTGGCCTCCGAATTGATGGAAGCAGGGCGAGCCATCCAGCGCGGTTTTGTGACGCCTGACCGCACAAGCCTGATTGCCTCCTCGCATCGGGTGTTCTCGATGACCGAACGCATAGCCATGGCAGACGGGCGGGTCGACGAACAGGCCCTCCTCACCGCCTGTCGGACTGCGGCCAACCGGTTTATCTCGTTTGATATGATGCGGATGGCAGAGCAAAGCGGCAGCGTTATTTCTGCCGTTATGTTTGGTGCGCTGTCGGGGGCGGGCTTGCTGCCGTTTGACCGTCAGGCCTATGAAGATACGATCCGCGAAGGCGGGATCGGCGTCCAGGCCTCGCTGCGCGCGTTTAACGCCGGTTTTTCCGCAGCATCCGGCGACCTGATCACCCCGCCTTCTGAGCTGGCACGACCCGCCAAACCAACACCATTCGAAGCCCTGCACCGCCAATCGCGCGAGCAGTTTCCGTTGCAGGCGCAAGAGCTGATTGGTGCGGGTATCGACCAGTGTCTGGATTGGCAAGATCCGGCCTATGCCCGCCTCTATCTCGAACGGCTACAGCCCTTTGCCGCATTCGATCAGGCCCGTGGCGATAGCGCGTATACATTATTACTGGAAGTGGCACGGCAACTGGCTTTGACCATGAGCTATGAAGATACGATCCGCGTGGCCGATTTGAAAATTCGCAGCAGTCGCTTTGAACGGGTGGCTGAGGAGGTCGGATTAAAAGACGGACAGCTTATGGAAATCCGCGAATATCTGCATCCGCGCCTGCAAGAAATTGTCGAAACCCTCCCCGCTTTTTTAGGCCGTTTCATCGTCACAACAGGCTGGCTCAAAAGCCTGATCGAGCGGTTGACCAGCGAGGGCAAGACGGTCGAAACCACCTCGATCCGTGGCTTCGTCATGTTGTATCTGGTGGCCTCATTGCGGCGCTGGCGGCGGTCGAATTTGCGATATGCCTATGAGCAAAAAACCATCCAGCACTGGCTTGATCAGGTCATGGAAACGGCCAAGCGTGATTATGGCTTGGCTATCGAGCTGGCCGAATTGCGTGGCCTTGTCAAAGGCTATGGCGATACGCATGCGCGCGGCACCGACAATTTCAACCGTATATGCGCGATCATTCCAGAACTTGAAGGCCCGCAAGCCAGCCAAACTGTGATGGCTTTGCGCAAAGCCGCCAATGCTGATGATACCGGCAAGGCCTTGGATGCGCTGCTCATTCCACTTCACAAGCAATATCATCACCAGGAACGAACTTGAAAGGGGACTGCTCATGACTGATTTTAATCGCCGACAACTCATGACTTTGGGGGCGGGTGCAGCCGCATTGGCAGGATTGGGCGTGCCGCTCGATGTCTTGGCCCAAGCGAGTGCCAAAGGTCAGCTGACTATCGGCTTTCCCGCCGATTTGCCGACATGGGATCCCAATGCGCGTACGCTGGCTGCCGTGCAATCGCTCTACAAGCTGATTTTTGACCAGCCTCTGGCCCAGAACGAGGATGCCTCGGTCAGGCCTTCGCTGGTCACCAAATATGCCTTTACCTCGCCCAAAACCCTCGAACTCGATCTGCGCACCGATGTGGTTTTCCATGATGGCAGCGCGATGACATCGGAAGATTTCAAATATTCCTTCTTCGAGCGCCAGCAGCAGCCTGTGCCGCAAGGCGGTCGCAAACTGGACACCTCCTTTATCTGGCGCAAGGTTACAGGCATCGAGACGCCGACCCCGAGCAAGGCCATCATGACATTTTCCGAGCCTATGCCCTCGGCTGTGGCCTGGCTGTATTTTCTGGCATCCTTTGTTGTGCCCAAAGCCCATCTTGAAAAAGTTGGCGTCGAGGAATTCACCAAAAAGCCGATCGGCACGGGCCCTTACCAGTTTGTCGAATACCAGCAAGGTGCGCGACTGGTGCTGGTCGCCAACGAGAAATATTGGGGCGGCGCTCCCAAGATCAAAAATGTCACGATTGAATTCATCCGCGATCCGACGGCACGTGTTGCTGCCTTTGAATCCAAACGCGTCGATGTCGCCATCGATGTTCCGATCCGGGAAGCGCAGCGGCTTGGAACGCAGACAGGTGTGACCACCAGCATCTATCCGATCACCGATATCGTGTTGTTGCAGATTACCAAAAATGGTGGCTTTGCTGATGACAAGGCCCGTCTGGCAGCCCATCACGCGATTGACAAAGCGGCCATTTCAAAGGCGCTGTTCGGGGGCTTTGCGCCGACCATCTCGGTGCCTGCAGCTTTGGGATCTCCGGGCTATCCGACCGGCTATGAATTCAAATTCGACACCGCCAAATCAACCGCTCTGCTCAAGGAGTTGGGCTTTGGACCGGACAAACCGCTAAAAATCAAACTTGCCTCTACCAACGGGGTATTCCCGAACGATTTCGACACAGCGCGTGCGATTGTGCAGATGTGGAAGAAGGTCGGCATCGAGGCCGAGCTGGAAGCCATCGAGACCTCGGTCTATCAGGAGCGCTTGAGGGCAGGCACCCTGCCGGAAGCCACCTTGTTCTCGTGGGGCAATGCAGCGGCCGATCCCGAATTCTATGGCGGCTATCTGCTTGATCCCAAATCCATCTTCTCGGCTTTCAAATCGGACGAGCTGGCTCCCAAAATCCAGCCTTTGTTGATTGAAACTGACGAAGCCAAACGGCTGAGCGGATACAAGGAGTTCCACCAGTTTGCCGCCGAGCGGGGCTTTACCATCGCGCTGTTCCAGACGGTCAAAACAGTCGTTCACACCAATAATTTGAACATTGTCAAACATGTGAACGGACATATCCTGCCACAGACATATTCG
The DNA here is from genome assembly GCA_947455995.1 of Hyphomicrobiales bacterium. GTDB lineage: Bacteria > Pseudomonadota > Alphaproteobacteria > Rhizobiales > Beijerinckiaceae > CAIYZJ01. Next base: position 23,927 of record CANGQA010000006.1, read on the forward strand.
TTCAAATCCTGACCATCACACGGGCCGTGTTTGACACGGCCCGCCAACTATCCGGATGTCATGGCGTTTCTGGCTCTTCAATTGCTGATTAAGCGGGCATTCTTGGCTGTGCCAATTCTGCTGTGTGTTTCGGCACTTGTTTTTCTGATTCTCAGGCTGTTGCCTGCTGACCCTATTGCGATGTCCCTGCCGCCGGGAGCCACACAGGCTGATTACGATATGATGCGGATCGCGTTTGGGCTCGATCGGTCGCTGCCCGAACAGTATCTGATCTGGCTCGCCAAATTACTGCATGGCGATTTCGGCGGCTCTATTTTCTTCCGCCGTCCGGTGATGGAACTGATTTCAAAAGCCCTGCCCGCCACCCTGGAACTGGTCAGCTTTGGCTTCATGCTCGGTGTGCTGATTGGCATTTCCGGCGGCTTGGGCATGTTCATCACCCGGGGCCGCTGGGGCGAACAGGTGCTAGACAGCTCGACCACCATCATGATGGCTATCCCTGAATTTCTCTGGGCTATTTTGTTGATCCTCTTTCTCGGTGTTCTTCTCCCTGTTTTTCCGTTCATTGGCCGGCTTGCGCCAGACCTGACACTTCCTGCGTCGATAACAGGCTTTTTGCTGGTTGATTCCGCGCTCTCCTTGCGACTCGATTTACTGATAAGCGTTCTGGCGCATATGATGCTGCCAGCACTGGCGCTGGCTATCGGTATTGCGCCCTTGTTGATGCGCGTGCTGCGGTCCTCTTTGCTGGAGACCATCCACGAGGATTATGTCACCCAGGCCCGTTTGCGCGGCATCAGCGAAAACCGCATCGTTATTCGCCATGCTTTCCCCAATGCCGCTTTACCAACCTTGAGCCTGATCGGGGTGCAAGGCGGTTTCATGTTCGGGGGCACGGTGCTGGTTGAAATGATTTTTGCCTATCCCGGTCTCGGCAATCTGATGATCGACGCCGTGCGCAATCATGATCTGCCGGTCATCCAGGCGGTCGCGCTGATTTATTGCGTTTTGGTTCTTGGTATCAATGCTGTGGTCGATGTCATCTATCTGGCAGTCAATCCCCGCCTAAGACTGAAGGGGCGCCCGGCATGATCCGACGATCTCCGCGTTCCGCAGCCGCATGGCAACGCTGTCTTTCAAGCCCGCGCGTCATGGCGGGTGCTGCTATCATCCTCATATTGATCATAGTCGCCATTGCTGCACCGTGGCTGTCTCCCCATGATCCGCAGGATCAGGATTTGCTGTCGGTCCTGCTGCCTCCCTTCTGGATGGCTGATGCCGATCCTCGCTATCCACTGGGAACCGATACGCTGGGTCGCTGCATTCTTTCCCGTCTGGTCTATGGCACCCGCATCGCCCTGTATGTGGCGGGCCTTGCGGCAAGCGGGGCAATGATAATAGGCACCGTTCTGGCAATTCTTGCCGGATATTTTGGCGGCAAGATTGATTGGCTTATCAGCCGTGCCGTCGATATCTGGATGGCCTTTCCGCCCGTTGTCCTCGCGCTGATCCTGCTGGTGGGATTGGGCGCAGGAGTCAACAAGGTGATTCTGGCCATCGTGCTGATCGACTGGACGAGATTTTGCCGTGTGATCCGTTCCGAAGTGCTGGTTACGATGACGCTCGATTACATTCCGGCGGCACGCCTGCTCGGTTTCAGTCACCAGCAAATCATGCTGAAGGAAATTCTTCCGGCTGTCACACCGCTGATCATCACAATGCTATCGATTGAAATGGGCATTGCCGTTATTGTAGAGGCCATCATGTCATTTGTCGGCATGTCGGTTGAGTCCAATGTGCCTGCTTGGGGTGTGATGATCGCCGATGCCCGCACCACCATGCACCAAGCTCCATGGAGCGTGGTATTTCCGATTGGCGCCATTTTCATGACCGTGCTGGCCTTCAATCTGCTGGGGGACGGTTTGCGACGTGCTTTGGATGGCCGCCTTGTGCAGAGGAACGGCTGATGGTGCTGCAAGCCCGCAATCTGACGGTATCGATGCAAGTCAATGGCGAGCAGATCGATGTGCTGCGCGATGTCTCCTTCGATCTTCAACCCGGCAAGGTGCTGGGCCTGGTCGGGGAATCCGGGGCAGGAAAAAGCATGATCGGCCGGGTGATCTCGCGCAATCTGCCCAAGCAGTTTGCTGTTACCAATGGCAGTCTGGTTTTTGAAGGCCGCGATATCATCCATGGAGCCGATACTTTGCTGGCCAGCCTGTTGGGCAAGCGGATCGCTTTTGTGCCGCAAGAACCGCTGACCGCCCTCAATCCACTGATGACCATCGCACAGCAATTTGGCGAGCATCTCGATCGCAACGGTGTTGCGCACGCGCACCAGCTTGAGTGGATGATCAATGCATTGCAAGAAGTGCGGCTACTCGATCCGAAGCGGGTACTGTCGAGTTATCCGTTCCAACTATCGGGTGGGATGTGCCAGCGTGTGCTGATCGCCATGGCGTTTATCAGCCAGCCTGCCCTTGTGGTGGCCGATGAGCCAACCACCGCGCTGGATGTGTCCACCCAAGCCACCATTGTGCAGATCATCCGCAGACTGCAAAAAGACCATGGCACGGCCTTGTTGTTTATCACGCATGATCTCAGACTTGCTGCCCATGTCTGCGATCATATTCTCGTGCTCTATGCAGGTGAGGTTGTCGAACGCGGACCAGCGCGCGCCATTTCCAAGGATCCGCAGCATCCCTATACCCGCGCATTGCAGGCTGCCAATCCATCGCTCGACGGCCCGCTGACACGATTGCCCTCACTGCCCGACAATATGCCCGGCATCTCAGGATTTTCTGCCATCAAGGGCTGCCGGTTCGGACCGAGATGTCCTGTTGGCGACAGCATCTGTTGCAATGCCGTCCCGCAATTGCGCGAAATCGCCCCTGGCCACTGGGTACGATGTTCGCCTGCCTGCCAACACGCAGAACCGTCGACCGCGCCTTTAATCGAACATGCAGCAATCCGCGACAATGGCGCAGTGATTTTGAATGCCACAGGACTGTCCAAGCATTACGAGTCACCCCGCAATTGGCTGGGCCGCCGCGACGGGCCGGGACTGCACGCCGTCAGGCCAATGGATTTCACCGTACGCGCTGGAGAATTTGTCGGGGTAGTCGGTGAATCCGGATCAGGAAAATCGACACTCGCACGCTTGCTGATGGGTCTGGAAAAGCCCAGCACCGGGCAGATCAGCCTTGACGGGCGCGATATCACCGATACCAGCCAGCAGACCACGCAATTACGGCTCGACACGCTGCAAATGGTCTTTCAGGATCCCCAATCGGCCCTGAATCCGCGTCGCTCTGTTGAGGATCTGGTAACACAGGTGATGGAAAGCCACTTGAAAGCCGTTACCCCCGAGGCGCGCAGGCAAAGGGCTCAAGACCTTCTGCGCGAGACAGGCCTATCGCCGGAATTGATCCACCGGTATCCCTCGCAATTATCCGGCGGACAGAAACAGCGTGTCAACATCGCCCGCGCTTTGTGTGTCACGCCCCGATTGCTGATTGCCGATGAAATCGTCTCGGGTCTCGATGTTTCAGTGCAGGCGCAGATTCTCAATCTATTGCTTGATCTGAAGGCACAACGCCAGATTGCACTTGTGTTCATCTCCCATGATTTGTCGGTGGTGCGCTATCTCTGTTCATCGATGGTCGTGATGCGCCATGGCAAGGTGGTAGAGCAGGGTCCGACAGAACAGATTTTTTCCAATCCGCAACATGCCTATACCAAAGCGCTGTTCGCCGCCGCCCCGCCTGCGGATCTCGATTGCGTCTGGCCTCCCGAACAAACGAGTCTGTAATATGCCAATCTTCGATCTAAGCCGCCAATTTCCCCCTGCGGACCGCACGTTGCCCTGCATGCTGTCGCGTCAGGCCGAACGGTTCGGGGACAAGACACTGTTGCAGATCGGCGAGCATAGTCTTTCATTCGACCAATGCCAGGATCTGGCGGCCCGAATGGCGGGGGCGCTTGCTGGAGCGGGGATTGTGCGCGGAGACCGCGTTGCGGTGATCTGCTCCAACCGCATCGAATTGATCGCTTTGCTGCTGGGCTGTGGCTGGATGGGCGCTGTCCTGGTTCCCGTCAATACCGCCTCCCGTGGTGCACAATTACAGCATGTGCTGTCCAATTCGGGGGCCCGCCTGCTTGTGGCTGAAACCAGCTTCCTGACCCATCTTGCAAGCCTTGATCGGGAGAGCTTGGCGATAGAACGCATCTGGTCGATTGGGGGGTCACCCAACGATATGCCGGAACAATGCGAGCCGATGCCCCTGACCGGCCCCGCGCTTTCTCCAGCCAAACTCGGTCCAGCCGATATGATGGCGATTTTATACACCTCGGGCACAACGGGACCTGCCAAAGGCGTATGCTGTCCGCATGCCCAATTTTTCTGGTGGGGCGTCAATACGGGCGCCTTGCTCGAATTGCGCCCTGATGATGTGTTGTGCACGACATTGCCATTGTTTCATACCAATGCGCTCAACACATTTTTCCAAGCACTTCTCCACGGTTTGACAGTCAGCTATGAGACGCGGTTTTCGGCCTCGGGCTTCTGGGACATGGTGGCCGAGCGCAAAGCAACGGTGACCTATCTTCTGGGTGCGATGGTGCCTATTTTGCTCTCGCGGCCCGCCGGCCCGCATGAGCTCGCCCATCGGGTGCGGATCGCATTGGCCCCTGGCGTCCCTGTGCAGTTTCAAGATCATTTCCGGACCCGCACCGGCATCGGCCTGTTGGAGGGATATGGCTCGACCGAAACAAATTTTGTTATCGGTGCCGGGCTCGACAAACAGAAAGCCGGCGCGATGGGCCCGGTTTTTTCCGGTTTCCAAGCCAAAGTGGTCGATGAAAATGATGAACCTTTACCCGATGGCGAAGCGGGTGAATTGCTATTGCGTGCTGACGAACCATTTGCCTTTGCGACAGGCTATTTCGGCATGCCGGACAAGACCGTCGAGGCATGGCGCAATTTATGGTTCCATACCGGAGATCGCGTGGTCCGCGATCCCGACGGCACGTTCCGCTTTGTCGACCGCTTGAAGGATGCGATCAGGCGACGCGGAGAAAATATTTCCTCTTTCGAGGTCGAGCAGGTTTTGCTTGGCCACCCCCAGGTTGCCAATGCGTCAGTGTTTCCGGTGCGCTCCGAATTGGGCGAGGATGAAGTCATGGCGGCTATTGTGCTCAAACCTGACAGCACACTCGAGGCGCTTGCACTGGTCCAGTATTGCGAACCCAGACTGGCCTATTTCTCGGTGCCGCGTTTCATCGATTTTGTCGATGCGTTGCCTGCCACCGAAAACGGAAAGGTCCAGAAATTCAAACTGCGTGAACGCGGAGTGGGACCAGCGACATGGGACCGTGAAGCCAGCGGTTATGTTCTCAAGCGCTAGCTCTCAAATGGTCAACGTTCCGACGCTTGCACCACCGCAGACATAAAGTGTCTGTCCGGTGATAAAGCCCGCATCAGGAGATGCAAAAAAACTGACGGCATTGGCGACGTCTGACACCTCGCCCAAACGCTTGACAGGAATGGCCTGTGCCAGAGCCTGCTCGCGCGCGCTGCCCGCCGCTATGATCTCATGGAACATGTCGGTGGCACGGATCGGGCCCGGTGCAACCATGTTGACCGTAATGCCATCGGAGGCAAGCTCCAAGGCCCAAGTCCGCCCCATACCGATCAACCCTGCTTTGGTGGCCGAATAGGCGGTACGCGTACCCGCGCCCAAAGCAGCCCGAGACGAGATCAGCACAACACGGCCAAATTGGTGCTGGCGCATCCCAGGCAATACAGCCTTGAGCAGGATCAGCGCTGTCCCCAGATGCAATTGGGTCAGATCGAGCAGATCCGAGGCAGGCGTATCATCGACCGGATTGGGGCGTATCACGCCGGCATTATGTACGAGATAGCCCACATGATGATCACGCGCGATCTCGCTCGCCAGATGTGAGGTGGCCGCACTATCGAGCAAATCGACTTGAAAAGGGATCAAGCGGTCATGATGGATCGAAGGAGGCTGACGGTCGAGGGATAGCACGGTCAATCCTCGCGCCAGCAGTGTACCGACGATCGCTGCACCGATACCGGTACTGCCTCCTGTGACAAGGGCTGTTTGGGTCACACTCATCGCCCATCCCCCATTGTGGCCACCAATGCCAGCACCCGCAATGGACTACCGGAACCCTGACGAATTTTCAGCGGAGCAGCAACAATCACCACGCCGGTCGCAGGCAGTTGATCGAGATTGGTCAGACATTGGAGACCGTAACGCCCTTTGCCGTGCATGTAGAAATGGGCCGGATAAGGCGGATTGAAATGATGGGCTTGGCCTGCATCGGTCCCGATGGTTTCGGTGCCGAAGCCCAGCACATCGCGCTCCTCAACCAGCCAGCGCACCGCCTCGGGCGCAGGACCCGGCGTATGGGCGCCGTCCTCGCGCAATCCGGCAAAATCGGCATAGGATTTTTTCGACCAATCGGTGCGCAACAACACCCAGCTGCGGGCGGGAATGCGCCCGTATTGGGTCTCCCATGCCAGCAGATCATCAATCTTTAGCGTGAAATCGGCATCCCCTGCCGATTGCACCGAGCAATCGATGACCACGGCGGGTGCGATGAAATGATGCGGTGCAATTGTATCCACCGCATTGTCAGGCAAATCTTTACCCGACACCCAATGGATCGGCGCGTCGAAATGGGTGCCTGTATGCTCGCCCATGGTGAAATTATTCCAGTACCAAGCCGGACCACGCGCATCATAGCGCGACACCTCCTCAAGCCTGAACGGTGCGCATTGTCCAAATTCCGGCGGCAATGCAATAGTCGGGAAATCCGGTGTCAATGTCTGCGTCAGATCGATCACACGCACCGCACCGGATGCCACGGCTTGGGCAAATGCAAGAAGATCGGAAGGGCTCATGGTGCAGTCCTTTGATTGGAACGGTTTCAGCCTTCAGCCAATTCACGTTCAAGCGCTTTGGGATTGGCAGCCAGGCGCTCGCGGATGTCGTTGGCGATATCACCGACAAACACATCCTCCAGCCCTTGTTTAAGGGCAGTGACCACCGCTTTGGCGAGTGCAGAAGGGGCCAGTTTGGGTGGCGGAACGGTTTGGAACCATTCTGTCTCCAAAGGACCGAAAAAGGCATTGAGCACTTTGACGCCCCCGGGGCGCAATTCGGCTCGAAGGCATTGCGCCGCCGACAAACATGCTGCCTCAGCTGCTGAATGAGCCCCGAAAGCAGGCCAGTTCATCAGGGCGTGGACCGACAGCAGATTGACAAAGGCCGTAGCGCTACTTTGCCCATCTGCACCGCGGAAACGCAAAGCCGGACCGAAAGATTGCGCCAGACGCATCAGGCCGAAATAACGCACGTCCATTTCGTCGCGTGCTTCAGTCAGGCCAGCACGTCCGAGAATGCCACCTGAACGCACATGTTCAGCGGTGTTGACAAGAATGTCGATCCTCCCGCCATTCTGTGCTGCCAGATCGGCAACCGACTGGCTGTCTGTCACGTCCAACGGCACGATTTCGACCCCCGCCAACTTGGCTAGACTGTCCATACCAGCAAAGGGTTTCCATGGATGAGCAATGCCGACAAAAACGATCGAGGCCCCCGCCTCCGAAAAAGCCTTGGCCATCGCCTGTCCAACCGAAGAGCGGCCGTCGGTAATCAGCACGCGCCGGAATTGAGGATCGCAGGTCATCTCGCGCAGGATAGGATCGGCTTCCATAGAGGGCGTCTCCAGTGCAGGCATAGCGACCATGACGGCCGCACCGCTTTTATCAAGCTTCAGGGATAGGGTGACCCGCTCGCCTTCCTTCGTGTCCCCATGCAAATGGGCAATCACCAAGGGACCGGAATCCAGCTGCACGGTGCCTACACGCCAAGGAGTCCGTTCGCGGAAATAGGGATCCGTCGAAATCCTTACAGTTGTTTCCACAACCAGCCGCCCGCCAGGGCTTACATCCTTGAAGGGGAGTTGCGCACCCAGACAGAACGGGCAGGCATCCCGCGGGGGATAGATGGTTTTACTGCATTCGTCACAGACTTGCAGGGCAAAACGTCCCTGGGCGGCAGCCAGTGTCAGACCATGCGCGGTACGGCTGCGCTGGCCGTGCGGCAACAACGGCAGGCGGGTGCGCTCTAGTGGATTTTTCCGTTTGGGACGGATCAGCGGCTTGCTCATGAGGCCCTCGCAAGAATGGCGGCACACGAGGACAGGCCACGATCATAATTGATCATACCGAAGCCCGAGACCAGCCCCAATTTGGCATGTGGCACCGGTGTGCCCAGAGCTGTATCAGTCAAATGCCGGATGGCTTCCACCAAGCCCAGAAACCCTCCAGCCGCCCCTGCTTGGCCGACTGAGAGTTGACCGCCCGATGTATTGTGCGGGAAAGAGCCGTCATTGGTCAGGCTATGGCTACGCACAAAATCCGGTCCCTCGCCTTTTTTACAAAAGCCGAGATCCTCGAACTGCATCATCGATATCACGGGATAATCATCATAGGTCTCGACGAAATCAACGGCATCGGCAGTCACACCCGCCATGGCCCAGAGATCATCAGCATCCATCGCCCAGCCGCCCCTGATCTGCACCGGATCATCGGGAAAAGCATTATGCCGCTCGATGGTCGACAATATCCGGACGGTTTTCAATCCCAACGACCGGGCGGTATCCTCGTGGCAGACCAGAAAGGCCTCCGCTCCGGCGCATGGCATGACACAATCGAAAAGATGGATCGGATCAGCAATCGGACGGGCCGCCAGATAGGCATCAAGCGTCAGTTTTTGTTTCATCAAGGCCAGGGGATGACCAAGCGCATTGTCACGCTGGGCTACGCAAATCTTGCCGAAATCCTCGCGTGTCGCACCAAACATATTCATGTAGTTTTTTGTGATCAGCGCAAAGCTGGCATTGGGCCCGCCCGAGCCGTAGGGATAGACCGCATCCTGAGCAAATCGCGAAAAGGTCGAAAGGGTTTTGCGAAAGGAATCGACATGATTTGTATCGGCAGCCACACAGGCCACAATGTCTGCATCCCCTGCCTGCACCGCCCGTGCCGCCCGCCGCAACGCGACCACCGCACTGGCTCCGCCCAATGGAATGTGATCGAGCCAACGCGGACACAGACCGAGGTGCTGTGTCAACCCGATCGCCGTATCGGGTCCGGCGGTAAAGCTCGACAAAGCAAAACCATCAAGATCCTTGATCTGCAAACCCGATTGCCGCAGAAGCCCGTGCAAAGCACGACCGATCCACCACGCCGCACTCTCCGGCGAAAACCGCGTATAGGGTACTGTCACCGGTGCACAGGCCACGACGGTGTCATAGGATTTGCGAATGGAGCGTGCGGGAATGGCCATCAATGCGTTCCCCGTTTTTTCATGGAGCGGGTATCAAAACAGCCCGCTGTTCCGATAACGCCCGCGACCAGATCCTTCAGGCCACCGCGCTGGATTTTCTGCGTCGATGTCAGCGGCACCGCAGTCACAAAGCCGACATAGCCCGGTGCCTTGTAATAAGCCAACCGAGACAGGCACCACGCCACAATATCGGCTGCCAGCTTTTCATCACCCTGATAGCCATCCTCAAGAACCACACAAGCGAAGACCTCGTCACCCCTGACCTGATCGGCCACAGGGGCGACCGCGACCGATTTCACGGCCTTATGCTGCAACAACACCCCTTCAACCTCGACAGCAGATATATTCTCGCCAGACCGGCGGATCACGTTTTTCTTGCGGTCTATGAAATGCAACGAGCCATCGGCCCCGCGCCGAACTACATCGCCGGTATGGAACCAGCCCCCGGCCCATGCCTCTCTCGTCGCCTTCTCGTCTTTCAGATAGGCTCTAAAAAATCCGTAATGCGGATCATATCCGGAATGGCGCACCAGCAATTCACCAGGGACATTGACAGGCGCCTCCGATCCATCTTCCGCGACCAGCCGGACTTCAAGTTCATTGGACGGTTTGCCGAAGCAACGTGTGCCGAGATGACGCGGCTCGTGAGAGGCGACAACCACCGCCCCTGCTCCTGTTTCGGTCATTGCCCACGCTTCAACCAGCGGAAAGCCGAAGCGGTCCTCGAAGGGGACATGCAAGCCCTGATCAACCCCCGCCCCGAAACCGAAACGAACCGAATGCTCCTTGTCTTGCGCGCTTTCAGGCGCACCAATCAGCATCGAAGGCATGACGCCGAGATAGTGGACAATCGTCGCCCTGCTTTCGCGCACACTATTCCACCATGAGCGCGGATGGAAACGGTCGAGCACAATCAAGCAACCACCGGTCATCACCATGGCCATGGCCGAATAGGCCATCGCATTCATGTGGAAAATCGGCAACGGCGTCAGCATCCTTTCGCAGCCCGCCTGCATCGCGATCAGCCCCCCGATAGTGGCGTACCAATGGCCTGCATAGAGAAAATATTCATTAGGCAAAATACAGCCCTTGGGCTGGCCTGTGGTGCCGGATGTGTAAAGCAAGGCACATTCACTGTTGATGTCAGGCTGGCCCGAACGTGGTGGTTTTCCGGTCAGCACGGGCGGGAGATCGTCAACTCCGTAAAGCGGCAATGTGATATTTTTGGCTTTGGCTGCGACATTCAAATCGTCAACCCGCGATGGCAAAACAAGGGCTGCGACAATCTCGGAATGACTGATCAGATATTCCAGCTCGGCTGCGCGCAGATCGGGATTGATCGGCACAACCGATACGCCAAGACTATTCAGAGCAAACCAGTGCATAAAAAATGATGGCCGGTTTTCGAGCAGCAAACCGACCCGATGCCCATACCCGTAACCAGCCTGCCGATAGGCCTGCTGCAAGCGGACAATCCCGGACTGCGCCACGCGATAGCTGATATCTCCCGCAGGAATCTCATAGGTCTTAGCTGTCTCCGGCAAGACCGACAGAAATGCGCAGGACGGATAACGGGCCGCTGTCTGCTCGAAAGCGGCAAACACGGTTGGAACAGATGATGGGAAATGCTGATCCATCACATGAACAACTGGATATTGCCGAAGGCCGCATCGCAATTGACGATATCGACACGTTTCAATTTGATTTTCAGGCGCCCGTCCTCGACACACAAGGTATGTGTTGCCCAAGCCGCAAATAATTGCTGTTCATCGAACCGTGTTTCAACATAATGCATCGGCGTCCATGTCTGATAGAGATTGGCGCTCTCGTTGCGGCTATCGACCTGCGGTGTCTGCAAGACGTGATGGCAACGGCTTTTGGGCTTTTGGGAAAAGGTCCGATTGCCCTTGAGACGCTCGACACGGATTTTCAGCAGCAGCCTGTCCTCATACATCAAGGAACAAGTCAGGCGGGGATCGGTCTGTCCCCATTCCAGCGGCATCCAGTAATGGCCATCCTCACTGAACAGATCGAGCCATTCCTCGAACCGCTGCATATCGATCATACGGGCTTCAGAAACCACGAAATCAATCAACTGCTGATCTGTCGGCGGACCGGTGAGACATGAAGCTGGACTATTCACGATGACACCTCACATGCTCATGGTGATAAATTTGGACCAAGCCCGAAACTGGTTTCTCATCTGCCATTCGGTCGTGCCATTGGTTTCGGCCGTCACGTCGGGTTTTTCATCCTGGGAATACAACCGCTGGATATTGACCCATTGATTGGCATCGACATGCAGGCCTTCCTGTGCGCGTTCGTACATTTCAAGATCATCATGCCCGACCACAGATGTCGGAGCGTTGATGAGACGGTTATACATCAAAGTACGTTCCAGCAGCACATCCGGTGCATCGACAAGCCGGAAAGTCCAGCTTTCCACGAGTGTCTTATTGGCAGAAATCGGCTTGAACAGCCGCAGAAGCTGGATTGGCCCCTTAATCATTACATTGGGAAAATAGACGGTATTATGCCGATTTTCGTCGAGAATGGCCTTGGCCTTCTCCTCGCCATAGGCCTCGCTCATCTGCTCGAAATAGCCGGGAATAACCGAATAGTCGGAATGGATGGAATGGCTCACCCCCGTATGCCCATGCCCGTTCGGCCAGACCCGGATTCCCATACCCTCGAAAAACTCATAGGACGACATAAACGGAGCAAAAATTTCAACCGCCATCGGCTTCTTGGTGCCTTCAGGAGCATTCTTCCAGACATCAATGGCGGTACCTGCCGAGGATTCATGCGCCACCATAGGATGGCAGGTGTCTGTCTGGTTTTCGACCAGCATTTTCCAATTGCAATTGTGCATGTAACGCAACACGCCACCGGCGACTTCCAGCCTGCCTGCGGGCGAGCGGTCAACCATATTATCGAGGCTAGAGAGACTATCGGCAAAAAAATCCTCGAAGTCGAGGCCACCATCATTGAGCTTGGCAAACACGAAACCGCGATAATTGCGGACGTGTTTAACCGGAGTCAGACCCTTGATCGCTTCGCTCTCCTCAAGGCCGGTATTTTCGTATCCTTTTTTAAGAGGAATAGCGAGGAGACTGCCGTCAAGCTTGAACGACCATGCATGATAGGGACAACGGAAAAACTTGCCCGTATTGCCGCAGGTTTCGGTTGTGACTCGCACACCTTTATGCGGGCAGCGGTTGAAAAGCACATGCACCGAGCCATCCCCGTGGCGCACCATCAGAACGGGTTGCGAGCCGATGGTCGTCCCGAAATAATCGCCTGCATTGGCGATCTGGCTGTCATGACCGACATAGACCCATGTATTGGCGAACAGATGGTCCATTTCGAGCTGGAAGACTTCCTCGTCGATATAGACATCGCGATGCACCTCGCGCTCACGAACCAAACCTCTGACTGCTTCGACATTGCCTTTGTAGCGTGACATGTGTCCATCCCCCATGTTCAGAGATCCAGCACCAGCTCATTCGAATGGGCCCGCGAAATGCAAATCTGGATCAAGCGACCAGCGGCTTTCTCTGCGTCAGACAAGATAAAATCGCGATGGTCGGGCACACCCGCGACCACCCCCACCTGACAGATCCCACAATCACCACGCTGGCAGTCATAGATCGGATCTTCACCCGCCCCTATCAGCACATCCAGAATGGTTTTATCGGCGGGCACCAGATAGCGTTTGCCCGAGGATTGAAGCACAATCTCGAAAGGCTTGTCGCCGGCCTGCGCCTCTGGCGCACTGAATATCTCAAAATGCAGACGATGCTCGGCCCAGCCCAGTTGTTTGGCAGCCGCAATCCCTGCCTGAATCATTGGCAGCGGTCCGCACAGATAAAGCGGCTCTTCATGAACCAGCGAGGCCATCAACCCGCCAAGTTCAAACTGGCCTAACTCCGCATCGCAATGCACACGCAACGCCTCTGACGCCAAGGCCTGCACCTCGTCCAAAAAGGCCAGCTGGTCACGGTTGCGAACGGCATAGATCAGCCGATAAGGCCGCTTTGCGGCTTGCAGTTCCGCAGCCATCGATATCAATGGCGTGATCCCGATGCCGCCTGCAACCAAAACTGTTTCATGAGGCGAAGAGGCAAGCGCGAAATGGTTGCGCGGGCCGCTGGCATTGACCCGATCCCCCACCTGCAAGCCGTGCATGAAACGCGAGCCCCCCCCGCTGTGCTCCGACAGCCGGACACCGAGCAGATAGGTTGTCGGAGCGCGTGTAGTGGTGGCACCGGCCATCGTATTGACCAGTGAATAGGAGCGTTCCGATCCATCGGGGAGCGCAATATTGATATGGGCACCTGCCTGCCAGTCCGGCAAGGCCGAATGATCAGGAGCAGCCAGCGTGATGGCCCTGATCACCGGCGTGAGCGTGCGCACATCGCTGACAACCAGACTGTGTATGGGGGCGCTACTCATGGTCTGGCCTTCATGCTCATCGGTGGCTTCACCCATTTCGCACCGAGCAGGGTGAACCGCGCCATCGCGTCATACCCCGAAGGTGATTTTATACTCCCACTTTAGGTCTGTGAAATTTAAGCGTCAACCACGTCGTCCAACATGAGGCAAACCCTTGAAATCAGATATAACGGCGACCGCCCATGCAGCCTAGTTTATCTTAATTATTGTTATTTTTTATGAGGTTAGCTTATTTTTCAGCCCCTATTGGCATGATACCTGAGCAGATAAATCCGGCTTGCAACTAATCGTTGACAGCCTTTCGAGGATGTTTAAGCTTGAAGTAATTTCGTATGATCGACAGCACCGGACATGGATCCTCCATGAATGGCTTCATGTTGCATCTTGGGCGGGGTCGTCGGGTTTATGCGCATCCTTTGGCAAAGTTTTGTAGACCTCGCGCAGAATGCGCCTTATCTCGAAGTCTTGTCACGCTATCTCAACGAGATTGCTGCCCCCAACACGGTCGTCGATGTGGTCGGGATCACGCCGCCCGACCGCGATTTTGGACGACTGACCGAATTCCGCTGCGCCGCTCAAACCATAGATCACTGCATCGATGCCGCCGATCAGGGCTATGACGCCTTCGTCATCGGACATTTTCAGGATCCTGGCCTTTACGAGGCCCGCTCTGCGGTGCGAATACCTGTGATCGGAACGGGCGAAGCCACCCTACACTATGCTGCACAGATGGGCCGCCGTATTGCGATGATCTCGATCGATCCGGTTTTCGAGGTCTGGCATTACGAGCAGGCAGAACGTTACGGGCTTTCCAGCCGGATCAGTGGCGTGACCGGACTGGGCTTTGCCGCGCAGGATTTTAACGATGCCTTTGCCGGAGACGAAACTGCTTTCGAGCGGATGCGGGCTGTTTTCCATGACAAAGCCAAGCCACTGGTCGATGCGGGCGCGGATGTGGTGATCCCCGCTGGCGTATTGCCCGCTTTGCTGCTGTGCCGTTTGCGCGGCTACACCATTGGCCATGCTCCGGTGATCAATTCGGCCTCTGTTACGCTAAAAACTGCAGAAATGGCGGTCGCCTTACATCAGCTGGACGGACTTGAACCCAGTCGTGGCCCCAGTTTCGCGCTTGCGCCCGACCGCGCCATTGCCGATTTTCGCCATTTCGTCGCTTACGGGGTGCAAAATAAAGGTCCTCGAGATGGCTAATTTATTTGCCAGACAGCATCCTCATGCCATCATGGGCCTTGGCGTATTGGTCTTTCAATCCAGAAATCAAACGGAGCGAACCCGCATGTTCGCAGTCAGTGGAGGGGTCCTCTCATGAAAACAAGCCTTCGTACACTCGTTGCCGTTGCCGGCACGCTGCTTTCCGGCCTGCCCGCACATGCGGATATTACTGTGGGCTTTGTTACGGCCTTGAGCGGCCCCGGTGCCTCGATCGGGATTCCCTATGGCAAAGGCATAGCTGCTGCGTTCGATTATATTTCTTCCGTCAGTGGCGAGAAGATCAAATTGATCCAGCTTGATGACGGCTCCGACCCTTCCACCGCAGCACGTAATGCCCGCAAGCTGGTTGAAGAAGAAAAAGTCGACATTCTGATCGGCACCGCGCAGGCGCCTGCCTCCATTGCCATGATGGCTGTGTCAGCCGAATTGAAAGTGCCGATGATCTCGGTATCACCGGTGGTTGTCCCCCCCACAACAGACCGTTGGGGTGTGGCAGTCCCGCAATTACCAAGCTTGATGTTCAAGGCCGTGACCGACCGTATGGTTAAAGACGGCATCAAGACAGTCGGCTATATCGGCTTCTCGGATGCCTGGGGTGATCTGGTCTATTCCGGTGCAAAAGCAGCCGAAGACCGTGGTGAAATGAAGGTTGTTGCCAATGAACGCTATGCCCGCACCGATACATCGGTAACCGGACAGGTGCTGAAGATTGTGGCGGCCAAGCCCGATGCGATCATGAACGGCGGTTCGGCCACCCAAGGTGCCTTGCCTTTACTGGCTTTGACCGAGCGCGGGTATAAAGGCAAGATTTACGGCACACCAGCTTTGCTGAATGCCGATTTCATCCGGGTTGGCGGCAAATCGGCCGAGGGAATTCTGGTGTCTGCCGGTCCCGTGATTGTGGCAGAACAGTTGCCCGATAGCCACTTCAGCAAAAAGCCTTCAATGGCATTCCGCGCCAGCTACCAGAAGGTCAACGGCAGCGAAACCACCGACGGTTTTTCAGCCTATTCATTTGATGCATGGTTGATCTTTGTCGATTCTGCCAAGCGTGCCATGGCGAAAGCAAAGCCCGGCACACCGGAATTCCGTACGGTGCTGAAAGATGAAATCTTCGCTACCAAGGAACTGGCAGGCGTGCATGCCATCTATAACTTCAAGCCTGATTCCGCCTATGGTGTTGACGAGCGCAGCCTCGTGCTGGTCCGTCTGACAAATGGCGTGTGGCGCTACGAGCCATAAGCAAGAGTTGCATGATCGGGGGCCGCCGCTGGCGGCCCTCATTGTCTGACGTGACCACTCCCCTCGCATGATCGGTCTGATTGTATGTCCAGTGATATAGCTGCCATTTTGGCCATCGACGGCATTGCAAGTGGGGCCATTTATGTGCTGATCGCCATCGGCTTTGTGCTGATTTTCGCGGTCACCCGCGTGATCTTTGTGCCGTTTGGAGATATTTCTGCCTTTACCGCCCTGACTCTTGCCGCCCTTGAAACCCAACGCCTGCCCGGCACCATGGGTCTGGTCGCCATGTTGGCCGCGATGGCAACATTGATGCAGCTAACGGCCGATATCCGGGCAAGCGATCTCAAAGCCATTCCGTCGACACTGTTCTTCTATCTGGTTGTCCCTCTGGTACCGGTGGCTTTGATGTGGTTTGCAGCCGGATCTGTGATGTCAATGCCGGTGCGCATGGGCCTGTCTCTGTTGCTGGTGTTGCCGATTGCGCCTTTGCTCGACCGCATCGTATTCCGCCCGATTGCCGATGCCTCGGTGCTTTTACTGCTGACGGTTTCAATGGCGCTTCATTTTGCACTTGTCGGGCTTGGCTTGATGTTTTTTGGTCCCGAAGGCGTGCGCACCCAACCACTGACTGATGCCAGCTGGGAGATTGCCGGCATGCAGGTGTCGCTGCAAACCTTCCTTATTGTCGGCAGTGCGGTGGTGTTTAGCACGCTGCTCTATGCCTTTTTCGAACTCACCCTGACAGGCAAGGCCCTGCGTGCCACAGCCGTGAACCGCACAGGCGCAAGATTGGTCGGCATCAGACCTGCCTATACAGGCACCATGGCCTATGTGCTGGCCTCGATTTTGGCGGGCATTTCGGGCATCCTGATCTCGCCGGTGACCACGATTTTCTATGATTCTGGCTTCCTGTTCGGGCTGCGGGCTTTTGTCGGCGCAATCATCGGCGCGATGGTCAATTATCCTGTGACTGCGCTTGGTGCGTTGCTGGTGGGCGTGCTGGAAAGCTTTGCATCCTTCTGGAGCAGTGCCTTCAAGGAAGTGATCGTCTTTTCTCTGTTGCTGCCTGTGCTGTTATGGCGATCGCTCTCGGTCGGTGAAGTGGAAGACGAGGCTGAAGAATGAGCAAGACCCAGTTTCGCTTTCTGACGCTTGCCGCTCTGTTTTTGCTGGTTGCGTCTCCTTTCTATCTCAATGCGTTCAGCATGACCTTGCTGAATTATATCGGTGTTTATGGACTGGTCGCTCTTGGCCTTGTCCTGCTCACCGGCATTGGCGGCATGATGTCGTTCGGTCAGGCGGCCTTTGTCGGCATCGGAGCCTATGCGGGAGCTTGGGCTAGCGCGCTGCAAGGCTACTCGCCTTGGGTCGGGCTTATGCTGGCGATTGTGCTGTCCTGTAGCGTTGCACTGGTCCTGGGGGCGATAACCCTGCGGCTGGGCGGCCATTTTCTGGCGCTGAGCACCGTGGCATGGGGCCTGTCGATTTTCTTCCTGTTCGGCAATCTCGACGGCTTAGGCAATTATAACGGCATCGCCAATGTGCCACCTATCAGCCTCGGACCGCTCAAACTGGTGGCCAGCTGGCAGATGTTCTATCTGATCTGGGCGATTGTGCTGCTGGCCTTGCTGGCCTCTCGCAATTTGCTCGACTCCCGTTCGGGCCGCGCCATGCGTGCCTTGCGTGGCGGCAATTTGCTGGTGGAAAGCCTCGGGATCAATGCCTTTTTCACCCGTCTGGCGACCTTTGTGATTGCGGCCCTGTTTGCGGGACTGTCTGGATGGCTCTACGCACATCTCAACCGTTTTGTGAGCCCTGCACCGTTTGAAGTGCATGTCGGCATTGACTATCTGATGATGGCCATGGTGGGCGGAGCCACCGAGCTGATCGGGGCCTTTATCGGCTCGGCGCTTGTGACGCTGACGAAAAACAGCATTCAGGATTATCTGCCCATGATCGCCAAAGGGGCATCCGGACAGCTGGAAATCGTTGTGTTCTCCATCGTCTTTATCGTATTGCTGCAACGCTGGCGTGGCGGGTTGATTTCGATCTCCTCGCATCTTTTGCCAAGTCCGCATCACGACATCGACCGGACTGTCACTCCACTGTCCCGCCGCCCCCTGCCGCAACCAGGCGAGGTGCTGCTGACAGCCGATCAGGTCGAACGCCGTTTTGGTGGCCTGGTGGCCGTCGATAAAGTCAGCTTCACCCTCAATGCCGGCGAAATTCTTGGCCTGATAGGTCCGAATGGTGCGGGCAAGAGCACCATGTTCAATCTGCTGACAGGAGCCTTGCGGCCCAATAGCGGGCGTGTGGTCTTTCAGGGCCGCGACATTACCCATGCCCCCCAGCGCGAGATTGCCAAAGCTGGCATTGCCCGCACGTTCCAACATGTCAAAATCCGCCCTAAAATGACCCTGCTCGACAATGTCCTGCTCGGCACCCATCCGCGCACAACTTCGGGCTTTTTCAGCGGCGCTTTGCGGCTCGATCGCGCTGAAGAAGCGCAGGCCCGTGCCGAAGCCCTGCGCCAGTTGCAGCGGGTCGGCCTTGGCGACAAGCCGTTCGAGCTCGCTGGCAATCTGCCGCTGGGCAATCAGCGCGTGCTGGAAATTGCCCGCGCTCTGGCGGCCGATCCAGTCCTGCTGGTGCTTGATGAGCCTGCCGCCGGTTTACGCCGTCAGGAAAAACAGGCTCTTGCAGAACTGCTGCAATCGCTCCGGTCTGAAAATCTCTCCATCCTGCTGGTCGAGCATGATATGGAATTTGTGATGGGACTGGTGGACCGTATCGTCGTGATGAATTTCGGCTGCAAGATTTGTGAAGGCTTACCACTGGAAGTCCGACAAGATGCCCAGGTTCAGGATGCCTATCTTGGAGGGCTGGTCTGATGTCTCTTTTGGCGATCCGCTCCCTCGATGTCTGTTATGGCAAGGTAGAAGCTGTAAGGCAGGTTTCACTCTCGATAGAAGCAGGTCAGATTGTTACGGTAATCGGTCCCAATGGTGCTGGTAAAACCACCTTGCTGGCAGCGACCATCGGCTTGCTTCCATCCGTAGGCGAGATGCTGTTCGAGGGCCACGATCTGCGGCGGTTACAGGTCGAAGCCCGCGTCGAGGCCGGTATTGTGCTGGTCCCCGAAAACCGCGAATTGTTTGGCGATATGAGCGTGGCCGACAACCTCGTTCTGGGGGCCTATAGCCACCGTCACGACCGTGCCGGCAACCGCCGCAATCTCGACGATGTCTATCACCGTTTTCCTCGCTTGCTCGAACGGCGTCAACAAAAAGCCAACACGCTGTCAGGCGGCGAACGCCAGATGCTGGCACTGGGCCGCGCCTTGATGGCAAAACCCCGACTGCTGCTATTGGACGAGCCGAGCCTCGGCCTTGCCCCGCTGATTGTTCGCGAGATTTTCAAGATCATCGCCTCGTTGCGCGAGACGGGCGTGTCGGTGTTGTTGGTCGAACAAAACGCCCGCGCCGCCCTTGAAACCGCCGATGTCGGCTATGTTCTCGAAACAGGCGAAATTGTGAATTCCGGTCCTGCCGATACGCTGATCCACGACCCCAAACTTATCGCCACCTATCTGGGCGGGCATTGAGGGGCGCGGTGGGAACAACGGTCCACAGCCCCTCTCCTCACAGAAACCCGAGCGATATCCAGGGCACATAGCAGATCAGCAGCAGCCCCAGAAAAAGCCAGCCGAGATAGGACCATATGGTGCGCATCGCGGCATCGGGTTCAACCTTGCCGATGATACAGGCCGCGTAATAGCACAGCCCGAACGGTGGCGCGAAAAGTCCCAGGCCCATCGCCAGAATGACAATCATCGAATAATGGATTTCATGGATACCGAATTGCCGGGCAATCGGAAACAACAAGGGGCCAAACAAAACAATGGCCGGTATCCCTTCCAGCACCGAACCCAGAACGATGAAAGCCACCAGCGAGACGGCAATAAAGCCGTAAGCACCGCCTGGCACATTGGCCATGATTTTGGCCAGATCATGCGAAAATCCCGATTGCGCCAAAGCCCAGGCCATCCCGCTGGCAGACCCGACTATAAACAGGATCGCACCGGACAATGATGCCGTTTGCACCAGCATCGGCTTGATTTTCAACCAGGTCAGCGTACCGCGATACAAAAACAATCCCAACAGCACGCAATAGACAATGCCGATGGTCGACACTTCCGTGGCTGTCGCAATCCCCTCCACCACCGAGGAGCGGATCAGGAATGGCAAGGCCAGAGCGGGCGAAGCGACAATCAAGGTCTTTTTGATCACCGGCCATCCGGCGCGTTGCACATGTGTGCGGGTATCATCCATCGACACAGCCCGGTGGCGGGCGACAAGCCCCAACACCACAGCCAGCACGATCGCCGGGAAAATGCCCGCCGTAAACAGCGAGGCTATCGAGACGCCGGTCACCGATGCAATGGCGATCAATACGATTGAGGGCGGAATTGTTTCGCTCATGACGCCCGAAGCGGCAAGCAATGAGACCAATTCGCCATCTTTCATGCCGCGTTTGCGCATTTCGGGAAACAGTACCGGAGCAATCGCAGCCATATCGGCTGTCTTTGAACCCGATATACCCGACACCAGCAGCATCGCGCCCAAAAGCACATAGGACATTCCGCCGCGCACATGCCCGAGCAGTGACGACAGGAAAGCCACCATCACCTGTGCCATGCCGGTGGCTTCCACCAATTGTCCGAGCAGTACAAACAAAGGCACAGCCAGCAGGATCAGCGAGCTCATGCCTTCGTCAATTCTGCCGACCACAACCAGTATCGGCGTACGGGTCGTCGCCAACAGAAACGAGATGGTCGCCAGACAAAAGGCAAAGGCGATGGGCACTCCCGCCATGATCGCAGCCCCAAGCAGAATGATGAAAAACAGCACCAAATTCCAGTTGCCGATCGATTTGATCCAAGGGGCTGCAAGATAGAGCCCGGCCGATAAAACAGCCAGCAGACATGCTACGCTGAACAAATCTTTGAATTTGATATGGGGTAAACGCAACAGACAGCTTGCCAGCGCGACCACGCAACCAACCGGAATTGCCAGGGACCGCACCACCCCCGACCAGCCCAAAGCAGGCGTTTCGACAAAGGCCTGATCCTCAACATATTCAAGGGCGGGATGAAGGATAATGGCAAAAAATAAAGCCACGGCACCGGCCGACAGGGCTTTGACCCAATCCTGACCGCGCGGCGAGAGTGCGGAGATGAAAAAGGTCAGGCGCATGTGCTCGGATCGCTGCACCGCGATCACTGCGCCAAACATCGCCAGCCATAAAAACAGGATCGAGGCCAGTTCATCGGCCCAGATAATCGGTTTGTGAAAGACCCCGCGCGCCAGAATGCCGATGAACAGCAAAGCCACTTCCACCACCACCAAAACACAGGCGGGCCATTCGATGACGTGGTGCAAGATGCGTTCGATCCGGCTGTCGGCAACACCGACAGCCCCTGATGTGTGCTGCTCCTGCATCGGTTAGGCCATTGTGCCGACAGCAGCTTCAAGAACTTTCCAGTTGTCCTCGCCGAATTTGCCGCGCCATTCGGTATAGAAGCCGGATTTGCTCAACGCTTTGCGGAAGGAATCCTTGTCGGAACTGACAAAGGTCAGGCCTTTGGCTGTCAGCTGGTCTTTAAGGGTCACATTCAGCTTGGCGGTATCCTCGCGCTGTTCAAGAGCGGCGCGGTCGAATTCCTTGCGCACCAGTTCTTGCAGGTCGCTTGGCAGGCCCGTCATCGAGCGACGATTACCAAGGATAAAGAACGGATCCCAGATGTGATTGGTTTCCGATACATATTTTTGCACCTCATACAGCTTGCCCGCCTCAATGGTGACCAAGCCGTTTTCCTGGCCATCGACAATATGGGTTTGCAAGGCGGTATAGAGTTCGGTGAAATTGATCGACGTCGGGCTTGCGCCAAGTGATTTGAACAGGGATGTGAAAATTGGCGATACCGGCACGCGAATTTTATAACCGTTCAAATCATCCGCTGTCCTGATTGGCTTCGACGTTGAGGTGATTTGACGGAATGTATTATCAGCTGGCTTGGCGACAACCAGCGCACCGGTTTTTTCCACCTGGCTGGCTATCAACTTGCCCAGATCACCGTCAAGCGCCTTCCAGACCTGACCGTAATCAGAAAAGGCAAAGCCGACATTGGCGATACCCGCCACCGAGGCGACGGTTGAGAGAACTGAACCCGCGATATTGAGAAAATCGACGCCGCCGCTTCTGATCTGCGTCAACAGATCGGTGTCCGATCCCAATTGCGAGGCCGGAAAGAACCGGATCTCCAGACGCCCGCCAGATGCCTGATTGATACGCCCGACCGCCTGCTCCAGGCGTGTATTGATTGGCTGTGTCAAAGACTGGCCGGTCGCCAGCTTGTAGGTGAATTCGGCAGCCCCGGCAGGTCGCGTCAAAATTGCAGCGCTGGTGACCACGGCAGCCGATGCCATGAATGTGCGGCGAGAAAGACGTGTTTCTGCCTTAAATTGATGATCCTTCATGATTTCCTCCATCATCCCTGTTGCGTGTTTGTTTTTTGTTTTGTTTTATTTTTTAAATTTTGTTTCCCGCATTCCGGCCACTGAAGCAGTCCGGAATGCGGGTGTGGTTTTTGAAGGTCCCGGCCATCAATGAAAATCGCAACCAGAACCGGAAAGATTGTTACTGGCTAAATGCCGCTTCCATCTCACGGCGCACTTTGACCGCGAGATCGGTTTCATCAATCTCGGCGTCGGACCATTTCAACCGCTGACCAGCCTTCACATCGGCCTTCAATTTAACGGAATGGGCCAGACCGAGTGGGAGATAGCCTTCTTTGAGTGATGTCTTTGCAGGTGTCTGTTTGCCCCACACACAGAAGCCGCCTTCTCCATCCAGCATTTCGCCAGCCTTCAAATCGCGCTTGGCGGTGGCAATCACATCCGAATTGAACATTTGCGCCGAACCTGTCGACTCATGCCGCAAGGCCGCCGAGGCTACGGAAATTCCGAGTTCCAGCCCGATCATATGGGTAGGGCGATAGAGGGCAGCATATTTGGCGCTTTTATCCGGCAGCAGATTATATTCGCGCACACAGCGTTGCGCATAATCAGTTCCAGCCTCGAACACCACATAGGTGCCCATGACCAGATTATGCGGCACATCGCTGCCGTCACGATAGACGGAGGATGTGACCTCGGTCACGCCTGCGCGTTCGAGCAATCCACCTGCGCTTTTGGGCTTGCAGATTTCGGCATGCTCAAAGCGGGTGGCTGGCGGGAAAGACAGGCCCTCTGTTTGCGATTCCAGGCCGGTGGCATTGCACACTGCGGTCATTTCAATGCCCGATTTGGTGCCGTCGACAAAGGAATTAAACATTTTTGGATTGATCGAATTGCGGTCGTCGATCTTGAGGTATTTGTCGAGAATATCCCAAACCGTGTCAGGGGTCGATTGATGATAGGTCGGATGGTAGCGCGTGCCTTTGCCTGCCGATACCACCTTGAAACCCGCCGCGCGTGCCCAGTCGATATGCTCGCAGATCAAGGCAGGCTGATCGCCCCATGCCAACGAATAGACCACACCAGCTTCGCGCGCCTTGCGCGCCAGCAGCGGACCGGCCACCACATCCGCTTCCACATTGACCATGATCACGTGTTTTTTGTTCTGGATGGATTTTAGCGCATATTTGATCCCGTTGCGCGGATCGCCCGTGGCCTCGATGATCACTTCAATTGCCGGATTATCGACCAGCAGATCGGCATTGTCTGTGACAAAGGTGGACCCGTGCTTGAGCGCATCCTCCATAGATGTGGCTTGATATTGCTCCTTGGGCCAGCAAGCCACATCGAGATGGGCATGGGCGCGTTTCACATTAAGGTCAGCAATCGCAACCATATGCATGCCATCGGTGACGCGCACCTGCGACAAAAACATGGTTCCGAATTTTCCTGCCCCGATCAAGCCGATTGTAACAGGTTTGCCCGCAGCCTTGCGCGCAAGCAGCATATGATGAAGATTCACGACAACAGTCCTTTCAGTTGAATCCAGACAAGCGACAGCAAAACCTCGGTCACACAGGTGCGAGATACTCATTCCGCCACTCAGAAAACGCCAATTACCAAGCCTGCATATCGGCGCTGATCGTCACGGGTAATGATGAGAGGAGTTCACCCTTTCGGAGAAACCCTTGTTGATTCCACCCCTGATAATCGACACCCAAAACACGTTTTATTTCGGGAATTTTTTATGGTTTTATCTCTTATTGCCTTTGATGCTAATCCGAATTTTCAATTAGTAAAAATGAAATAATTTTGATAAATTGACAAAATGAATTCATCATTAAAAAGCCTCCCCCCTTTGAAATTGCTGGTCACTTTTCGTGCCGTGATCGACCATGGCAGCTTTGCCAATGCCGCGCGGGCTTTGAACCTGACCACCAGTGCCGTCAGCCACCAGATGCGCGCATTGGAACAGTCTCTCAATCAACCTTTATTCCTGCGCCAGAACCGCACGGTCCGCCCGACGCCCGAAGCCTTGAGCTACAATGCCGCCCTGCTGGAAAGCTTTGCACAGATTGCCAGTGCCACGCGCCGTGTTGCCTCGCGTGGCAATCGCGGACGGTTGACACTGCATTCATCGCCCAGCTTTGCCACGCTGTGGCTGATGCCGCGCATCGGCGAATTCATTCACGATCACCCCGAGATCGACGTGACGTTGTCCTCGGGCAACGAGCCGATGCGGTTGGGCGATGACGGTTTCATGATCGACATCCAGCACGCCCGCCCGATTCCCGAGGCTTGCGAGGGCATCGTGCTGGCAGAAGAAATCATGGCCCCGATGGCCAGCCCTGCTTTTGTCAAGCAACACAAGTTGAAGCATGTCACCGATATAGAAAGGGTGCCCTTCATCTTTTCCATCCGCTGTCAGGTGCAATGGAACCAGTGGTTGGATCAGTATGCCAGCCACATTCCCTTGCCGACCAGTGGAATGATTTTCGACCGTTCCTATCTATCGATTGCTGCTGCAATGGATGGCCTTGGCCTTGTGCTGGACTCAACCCTTCTGGCCGATCACGCGCTCAGAACGGGCAAGCTGGTGATGCCTTTCGGGCCGAAAGGAATCAAAGTTATCTCGCATCGGCTGATCTATCGCCGGGCAGACCGGCATGATCCTTTTATCATGTCATTCATCGAATGGATCACCAAAAAGCTCGCCACCGATTCAGCCCCAAACCGGCACAGCCTTTCATCCAAAAACGCAGCCCCAAACTGATGACCGCCAAACAAGGCGGGTATCGAGGCGGGTTATATGTGGCTCAAGTCGAACTTACCACGCGGGTCCGGTAGTACTGCTTCACTGTCAGCACCAAGCCCCCGACCCATGGCAGTGCATATTCGCCCAGATCATGCATCGGATCGATATGGGCAGCGACGAAGGGTTCGGCGGCAATCATCTTGATGGCCACCACATACAAGACGAAGGCTCCGGCAAAGATACTGTCGGGATAATGTTCCATGATCCTGCTCACCAATGTACTGCCGAACAGGATAATCGGCACGCTGACCAACAGGCCGATGATGATCAACACCCAGTTTCCGCTGGCAGCCCCGGCAATGGCGAGCGCGTTGTCCAAACCCATCACGGCGTCAGCCATGATGATTGTACCCATGGCCCCCCAAAAGCTCGTTGCCGATTTGACCTGGTCGTGGTCGTGATTGCTCGTGGTGAGCTTCCACGCAATGAAGATCAGCGCGATACCGCCGACCAGACGCAAGCCCGGAATCATCAGCAGATAGGTCAGCGCAGCCACGCAAGCGAAACGCGTGGCCACTGCCCCCAATGTCCCCCACAACATGGCGCGCTTGCGTAAATCTTCCGGCAGCTTTTTGGCCGCCATGGCAATCACCAATGCGTTTTCACCGCCAAGCACAACATCAATCATGATGATGGCCACCAAAGCCCACACAAAATCAATCGATAAAATATCCATCATATTTTCCTGACCAAGCATGCGAATTATCGCACCCCTCCCGCTATCATAGAAAATCCATTCTCACAGCATTTAAAGCAAAATTGAGGCAAGCACGCGATGCTTTATATCACGGGTGAACACTGCCCATAATTCCATGATCTTTAAGGGATCATCACCCGCACTCAACACAGCACTTTCGGCAAATCTGTCCAGCGGCTTGTATAACGGGGAGAGCGGTATTCGGCGCGCAAGGACCAATCTCGTTTGATGCCTGTGACGGCCTGATAGACTGTGCCCCGTCCCATCCGTTTGTTGAGCTGGTCCATCACCTGCATCATCGCACTGCTTTTGCCGGAGGGGGCAGGCTCGAACAACTGGCCCTGTCCCGTGCCTTCCGGCACAAGCTCGTTGAGGATGACGCCCGCCTTGGCATAACGATAGCCTTCACGCCAGATGGCTTCCAGACCATGCAAGGCGTAGTGGATCAGCATCCGGCTATCATGGGTAGGAATCGGCAGACGGATGGCTCGCGAGGCTGAATATTTGGGATCCTTGTTAAGCACATTCGTACGGATGAATACGCTCAGATAGCTGCATTCCTGCCGGGCCTTGCGCAGTTTTTCACCCGCCCGCGCTGCATAGAAACTGACGGCTTCCTCCATCTCGTGATAGGCGGTTACCGGCTTGCCGAACGAGCGGGTGACGGCGGTGGCCTGTTTGGGTTTCGGATGCAGCTCAAGATCCGAGCAGGGAATACCGTTCAATTCCTGGACCGTCCGCTGCCCCACCACAGTCAGTAATTCGCGCGCCCGTATCGGATCGAGACGCTTCAAGTCCAGTGCCGTCTGCACGCCGATTGCATTCAAGCGCGCCAGATAGGAGCCCCCAATTCCCCAGACTTCCTTGACATTGATCGGCGCGAGCATCTCGTCAATCCTGTCGGGTGGCAAATGGCACACCCCTTTCATCGGCGGGTTTGTCTTGGCGATGTGGTTGGCGAGTTTGGCCAGTGTTTTGGTCGGACCTATCCCGACACAGGTCGGGATGCCCACCCATTGCAGCACGGTTGCGCGCATGCTCGCTCCCAAGGCGACCGGATCATACCCGAGAGGAAGATCGGACAGATCGAGAAAACTCTCGTCGATCGAATAGTTTTCAATGCGCGGGCTGAATTGCGACAAAGCCGCATCCACCCGCGCGCTGATATCGCCGTATAGCGCATAATTGGACGAGCGGACCACAACCTGTTGCGAGGAGACAAGCTCCCTGATTTTGAACAGCGGCACACCCATCCTGATGCCCAAAGCCTTGGCTTCGGCCGAACGGGACACGGCACAGCCGTCATTGTTGGATAGCACAATGACCGGCCTGCCTTCGAGTTTGGGATCAAACAGACGTTCGCAACTCACATAGAAATTGTTGCAGTCGACAAGTGCGAAAAGCGGCATGGCAAACCTGTGGCTATCCTGTCTCTCTAGCCTTACAGAGCGGCCACAGCGATGATTTCGACCAGCATATCGTCATCCGCCATTTTCACTTCTCCGCAGGCGCGGGTCGGTGTTTGGCCGGGGATCACCCACCCATCCCACACGGCATTGAAACCATCATAGTCATCCATGGTTTTCAGCCAGATGCTGACCTGCACCAGCTTGCCGCGATCCGTACCCGCCTCGGCCAGCAGCACATCGATCTTGTGCAGGATCTGTTCGGTCTGGCCCTGAATACCGGCATCGGTATCGTCAGCATATTGACCCGACAGATAGACCATATTGTTGACAATGATGGCGCGGCTGCGGCGGGCATTCTGGTGAAGTCTTTGCATGGAACCTCCTCATGGGACACAGATCGGTCTGACCGCAACAGTCATACCCTATTTTAGACGCATCAACAGCAGCCGATCATCCGTCGCCTGCATTCTGGACATTGCGTGCATGACGCGTATCGAACTGATGGATGGCGGCGGTAACCACACCCCAGCAGCACAGATCGGATTCGTCCGAAATCTCGATGGCAGGATAGGCCGGATTGGCCGCCTCCAACCGCACAATGCCTTTGCGTCTGTACAGCCGTTTGACGGTCAGCTCAGCATTCAAAACCGCAATGATGATGGAGCCATGCCGAGCTTGCACGCTGCGGTCGACAACCAGAATATCACCGGAAAAAATCCCCGCTCCCGCCATCGAATCCCCCACCGCACGCACCATGAACGTGGCAGAGGGATGCGGGATCAGATGGTCGTTCAGGTCCAGTTGTCCCTCGACATAATCTTCAGCCGGTGACGGAAAGCCCGCCGATACCGCTGTCATATAGATAGGAAGACCAACCTTTGACCGGATACTCGCTTGAAGCGCACGCACAGGAACACCAATCCTTCATGAGAAAAAGAAGAATGATCATAATACAAGAATAGAGAACATAACAAGAACAATTTAGCGCAAATCCATCTGTCCCATCCTCCCATTCGGTTTTTCAGATGCATCATGTCATGAAAAACAGAACGTCGCCGGCTCATAATTACATAAATATTATGTAAAATAATTAAAATAACAAATTAATTTGCGTATATAATAAAATTTGGTTATACAAAATCGAAATTACGCTGCACTATAGACAGCAATATCCTGAACGGGTTCTCAGAAAGTTGGCGCATGAACGACCCAGTATCCGTTATCGGAAATTTTGAACGGTCGCATTGGTCGCAGGTCAGCGAACCTGCATTGCAATGGCCGATTCTGGATGGGCCGCATGAGACGGAGATCGTGATTATCGGATGCGGTTTTACCGGTTTGTCAACGGCACTGCATCTGTTGGAAGCTGGCAAAAAAGTCACTCTTGTTGAGGCGCAGCAACCCGGCTTCGGGGCATCCGGTCGCAATAACGGGCAGGTCATTCCCACCCTGACCCGACTTGATCCCGATGAGATGGTCCGGCAATACAAAGGGGCTGGCGAGCGTCTTGCTGAATTGGTGGGCGACTCAGCCACCATGCTGTTCGATCTCGTGCGCAAGCACGGCTTGCAGGCTGAAGCCGAACAATCCGGCTGGATCCAGCCTGCCCATACACCCGGACGCATGACATTGTCGGAACACCGCTTCAAGCAATGGGAAAAGCGCGGCGCACTAGTCCGCATGCTGGACAAAGCGGCCGTAGAACGGTTGACAGGCTCACCAATCTGGCATGGCGGTTTCATGAATGACAGTGGCGGGCATATCAATCCGCTGGCTTTCGTCCGCACCATGGCTGCACGCGTGAAGCAGTTGGGCGGCGAGATTTTTATCCAAAGTCCTGCCCAAACCATCCAGCACCACAATGGATTCTGGCAGGTACAAACGCCCAAAGGCAGCGTCAAAGCCCATGGCCTGCTTTTGGCCAGCCATTCCTATACGGATGCTTTCGCGCCCGATCTGATGCCGGATTTGGCGCATGAGGTTGTCCCGGTGCTCTCATGGCAGATGGCGACAGAACCGCTGACCCAAAGCCAGCGCGCGGCAATCATTCCCGCGCGTCAGGCGGTGTCGGATACCCATGGCGATCTGTACTTCATGCGCTACGATGCCCGCCATCAACTTGTTACCGGTGGGGCACTCGTGATCCCCTATCGCGGACATGAGCGTTTGCAGGGGCGGATCGGAGAAAGGCTGATGCGGATTTTCCCGCAACTTCCTTCGGTACGGTTCACGGCTGTCTGGAACGGCTATATCGGAATGACCAACGATTACGCTCCGCGCATCCACCAGCTCGGACCCAACGGATTTGGCTGGGTCGGCTGCAACGGACGTGGCGTCGCCCTGTCGACCGCTTTGGGACGCGAATTTGCCAAGGCGTTGGCGGGTGAACCGATTGATCGGCTCGCCTTACCGCTTTCAGATATCAGGCCACTGCCGTTTCATGGCATGATCAGACGGTTGGCCCCCCTGATGCTGCTGGATTACCGGCGGCGCGATCTCACCGAAATCTCGTGACAGCAAGGAGTTTTCCATGACCCAACCAGCCGCATCAGACCGCACTGTCGCCGCAACCGATATGCAGCATCTTCTGCGCCGTTCCTTTGCCATGCGCGCCGCCTTTTATGCCGAAACCTTCGATGTCCTGAAGGCTGAATTCGGACGTGAAAAGGCCATGCAGTTGTGCATGACCATGACACGCCGCATGGGAGAGAAAATGGGTGGCGCCTATGCTGCCCACGGCCCGGCCGATCTGGCAGGTCTGAAAGACGCTTTTCTTTGCGGGATCATCGAGGGAGAAGCGCTGTTCTCGCCAGAGGTTATCCGTTGCGATCACGATGCACTGGAAATCAACTTCCACCGTTGCCCCTTGAAGGAAGCATGGGAGGACCAGGGCCGCGCAGGCGCCGAGCTTGAAGACCTGTGCGTGATTGCAGGCGCCATTGATGGTGGCCTGTTTGAAACAGCAGGTTTCACCTTTGCCGGCGAAACATGGCGGCAAGGACAGCAGGGCTGCTGTCGTCTGAAAGTTCTGCCCGGCCCGGCCAAAGCCTAACCCGATTTGCATTCACCACCCGATCTTACCGAAAAGGATAGCATCATGAAAAATCGCCGTAATATTCTAGCCCTTGGCAGTGCGCTGGCACTGGCCACTCTGCCGCTTCCCGTTTATGCACAACAGCCAACCTATAAAATCGGCTATCAATTGCCGCTGACCGGCAACACCGCGCAATATGGCATTGATTTTAAGAATGCCGCCGAAATCGCGCTGGACCAGTTCGCCAAGGCAGGCAAGCCATTCAAGGTTGAAATCGTATTCGAGGACAGTCGTTCCGACACGAAAGAAGGCGTGGCGATTGCCCGCAAATTTGTCGATGACAAATCGATTGTCGGTGTCCTGGGTGATTTCACATCCGGTGTCTCGATCGCTTCCGCGCAGATTTACAAGGAAGCAGGCATGCCGCAATTGTCGCAGACGGCATCGCACCCCGATTACACCAAAGTCTCTGAATGGCAGTTCCGCAATATTACCACTCAGGCGCAGGAAGGCCCGCTGAATGCTGAATGGCTTTATGCCAGCGGCTACCGCAAGGTTGCGGTGATTGCCGAGCAGACCGATTGGGGCCAAACGGTGGTTTCTAATTTCGTTGACAAGTTCAAAGCGTTGGGTGGACAGGTCGTTTTTTCCGAATTCTTCAACCGCGGCCTTGCAGATTTCCGTCCGATTATCACCAAGATCGCACGTGACAATCCCGATGCCATTTATACCGGCTACTTCTACGAAGACGGCGCACAATTCCTGAAACAGATGAAACAGTTGAGTGTGACCATTCCCGTGCACTCGACCTCTGCCTCCTACAACCAGCAATTGATCACGCTGGCTGGAGCAGATGCTGAAGGCATGAAACTGACGGCAACCTTCTTGCCGAACAATCCAGCCAAAAACGTGCAGGATTTTGTGGCTGCATGGAAAGCCAAAACCGGACAGGCCGAACCCGGCCAGTTCCCCGCTCAAGCCTATGACGCTGTCAATATCATGCTGGCCGCGCTCGAACGCGCCCATCCCAATGTCACACGCAAAAGCCTGCGCGACCAGCTGGCTGCCACCAAAAACTTCCCCGGCGTCACAGGAGATACGACCTTTGATGCCGATCGCGAACCAGCCAAAAAACTTGTCCGCGCACAGGTTAAAAATGGGACTTTTGTTGCTGTCGACCAATAACTAACAGGTAGATCAAGGATCATCCGATCCTGATGCGCTATTGAAACGAAAAGGAAAGCCCGATCCATGGACTATTATCTCCAGCAATTGGTGATCGGGCTTTCTTTGGGCATGGTCTATGCCCTGGTTGCGATCGGCTTCACACTGATTTTCGGTGTGTTGAACGTGGTCAATTTCGCCCATGGCGAAGTCTACACGATCGGAGCCTTTGTCGGCCTGCTGATCTTTGTCAGCTTTGCACCGCCGCTTGTCGTGGTCTTGCTGGTTGTGCTGGCGGTGGGGGCTATGACAGGAGTGGGACTGGAGCGCTTCGCCTTCAAACCCTTCCGACGGTTCAACGATGAGGCGACACTCAAATCCCGTGCGATGCGGGAGGCGACCTTGATGTCCTCGCTGGCTTTGTCGATTGTCGCGCGCGAGGGCATCGAGCTTTTTTTCGGATCGCAATTCCAGTCACTTCCGCTCAAGCACATGCTGAATTCACCGATCAAGATCGGGCCGGTCACCATTGTCGATGGTGATCTGATTATTTTCGGAACGTCGTTTCTCATGCTGGCGGGGCTGCAATTTGTCCTCAAACATACCAGCGTTGGCCTGTCGATCCGTGCTGTGTCCAACAATCCGCTGGGTGCCCGCTATGTTGGTGTCAACACCGACCGCACGATTGCCTGGACCTTTGCCGTCGGATCGGGCATGGGCGCTGTCGCCGGAATTCTGGTCGGCTTGTATTACGGCGCGATTTTTCCCGCCATGGGCTTTACGCCGGGCATCAAGGCCTTTGTGGCAATGGTCATGGGCGGATTGTCATCCATTCCCGGCGCGGTTGTTTGTGCGCTCATCATCGGGATCAGTGAAGCGATGTCCAGCATCTTTGTATCATCCGTGTGGCAAGATCTGGTGGCTTATGCCTTCTTGATCATTACGCTGATCTTTTTCCCTCGTGGCATTTTCGGAGGGGCCCGTGAACGCGTCTGATACCTCCCATCATCGCTGGCTCTGGACCGGTATTATCCT
Source organism: Hyphomicrobiales bacterium (assembly GCA_947455995.1). GTDB lineage: Bacteria > Pseudomonadota > Alphaproteobacteria > Rhizobiales > Beijerinckiaceae > CAIYZJ01. The sequence goes on from CANGQA010000006.1 coordinate 56,912, forward strand.
GACGGGCCTGTTTGTGCTTGTGCCGCTGCTCTTGTCCCTTGCTGGCCGCAGCTATTTTTACCAGATCGCCAACACGATCATGATCTTCGCACTGCTGGCTGCGTCCATGCATCTGGTGACGGGGGTTGCGGGCCTTTTGCAACTCGGCCATGCTGCCTTTTACGGCATTGGCGGTTATTGCGCCGCGCTGCTGGCCACCCATTTCAAACTCTCCTTTGTGGTGACCATCCCGCTTGCCGGAATGATGGCGGGGCTGATTGCCTTTCTGGTGGCGGTGCCGACCATGCGGCTGGTCTCGATCTATTTTGCGGTGGCTACCCTGGGTATCGGCCAAATGCTGCATGTGATCACACTGAACTGGGTACCGGTAACCAAGGGGCCGAACGGCATTTTGCTGTTTGGCGGCATGAAAGTCTTCGACATCGATTTTTCAAAACCCGTACCCGCTTATTATCTTGTGGCAGTCATCGTGGCGGCTTGTATTTATGTCATTCACTGCCTGTCCCATTCCTATTACGGCAATGCCCTGCGTGCCCTTCGCGAAGACGACCAATGTGCCGATGCGATGGGCATCAATACGCCGCGTCTGAAGCTGGAAAGTTTTACGGTCTCGGGCTTTTTTGCGGGTGTTGCAGGTGCCTTGTGGGCGCACACCGCGGGCTATATCTCGCCTGCCGATTTCAATTTCAATGTCTCGATTCTGATCCTGTCGATGGTTGTGCTGGGGGGTCTTGGCTCCTTGCCAGGTTCGATCCTCGGCGCAATCATCCTGATTGGCTTACCGGAAGTCCTCCGCGAATTTAAAGCGGGCGATTTCCGCAACATCATCATCGGTATTGTGCTGTTCGGGGTGATTTTATTCCAGCCCAGAGGACTGATCGGCGAGGTCAGCGCGCTGGATTTCATCCGCAATCAGTTTGGATTAGGGCGCAAGGCCAAAAATGACGCCAACAAGACTGACGGCAAGCAGATGCGGGTGGGGTGGTTATGAGTGCCTTTCTGGAAACCCTACAGCTCGGCCGCACCTTTGGCGGCCTGAAAGCCGTCGATGATGTCTCGATAGCGATCCAACAAGGCGAGCTGGTGGGCCTGATCGGACCGAATGGTGCGGGCAAGACCACTTTGTTCAATCTGATTTCTGGCTTTACCGCACCCACGTCTGGCGAGGTCAGATTGAAAGGCGAGCGGATTGACGGCCTGACACCCCATGACATTGCGCAGCGCGGAATTGGCAGAACATTTCAGAATTTACGGATTTTTCCTAATATTTCTGTGTTCGACAATGTCACCGTTGGCGCCATCGGGCACGAAAATATTGGGCTTGGATCGATCTTACCGTGGCAGAAGGCCAAAAGCGACCGAATTACCCAAAAGAGCTTCGAGGCTTTGCAAGCGGTCGGCCTGCTGGAGGAGGCCGATCAGCTCGCTGCGAATATTTCCTACGGCAAACGCAAATATCTAGAAATTGCCCGCGCTTTGGCCATGCAACCGGACCTGTTGATTCTGGATGAACCCGCCGCCGGTTTGAATGAAACAGAAACACAGCACCTCGCCAGTTTCATCAGCCGCCTGCACCAAGAAGGCCGGACGATCATTCTGATCGAGCATGATATGCGGCTGGTCATGTCAATCTGCCAGCGGGTGATTGTGCTGGCTTCGGGCCGCAAAATCTGCGATGGCACACCCGATATGGTGCAGAAAGATACGGGCGTGCTCGAAGCCTATTTGGGAGTGGACGAATGATCGCCGGCCCCGCGCTTGAAATCAATAATTTGCACGTCGGCATGGGTGTCCAATCCATCCTGCGCGGCATAGATCTTACTGTTCAAGAAGGCGAAATTGTCGCCGTCATCGGGGCCAACGGTGTTGGTAAAACCACACTGATGCGGGCTATTTCAGGCGTCTATGCCTCACAAGAAGGACACATCCGCTTTTATGGTGAGGACATCACCCATTGGCCGTCACATGAGATTGTCGCATGCGGTCTCTTGCAGGCCCCCGAGGGCAGGCAAATCTTTTCGGCAATGAGCGTCCGCGAAAATCTCATCCTTGGCGGGGGGCCGCTTGGCTTGTCTGAACTGGACAAAGTTCTGTCCCTGTTTCCGCTTCTAGGAGATCGCATGCAGCAGAATGCCGGCTCACTCTCGGGGGGCGAACAGCAAATGCTTTGCGTGGCGCGCGCCCTGATGCGCCGGCCAAAAATGCTGCTGCTGGACGAGCCGTCTTTGGGACTGGCACCCAAGATCATCAAGCTGATTTTTAATCTGGTCCAATCCATCCGCAATACGGGTGTTTCCATTTTGCTGGTGGAACAGAATGCCCGTTCGGCCCTTGCCGTTGCGGATCGGGCGGCGGTGATGGATGGCGGCCGTATTGTCCTGTCTGGACAAGCCAGCCAGTTATTGGATGATCCGCGGGTCAAGGAAACCTATCTTGGCGGAAACGCACAGCATGCCCCTGCTGCAAACAACGAGGCTGCATCATGACACAATCCCCTGCTTCTCCCCCCATGCCCATGATCGAACGCCGACGGCTGGAGGCCAACATCTTGAAGTTCGTCTATGAGACGGTCAAACAACGCCACGGCACCGATGAAGCCAAATCCGTGATCGGCGAGGCTGTCCGCCAGGCTTCAATTGCACAGGGCCGGGATATGGCCAAGCAGGCTGAAGGTCCGACCTCCTTGCAAAGCTTTGCCGATCTGCTGCCGCTGTGGACAATGGATGACGCCTTAGAGATGGACGTGCTCAACAGCTCCGACACTGCGCTTGATTTCAACGTCACCCGCTGCCGCTATGCCGAAATGTATCGGGACATGGGCATCGGAGAAATCGGCCATTTGTTGTCCTGCCAGCGTGACGGTACCTTTTGTGAAGGTTATGACCCAAAATTGAAGCTGGAGCGCAGCCAGACCATCATGCAAGGTGCCTCGCATTGTAATTTTCGCTATCGTTACGATAAGCAGGGCGCATAACCGCTCAAGCAGACCATTGCCATCACACAACAAGATGGCAGGCAACAGCGTGATCTTGCGACAAGGGGCGCAATGGTGGCCTTTCTTGCGAACACACAGCAACGGCATGTGGACAGCGGTTGTGAAAGCGGCAACCCGCAGGCGGATTGATCGGGCTTTCGACATCGCCTTTGAGAGTGATCCGCTTGCGCCTGTCACGCGGATGGGAGATTGGAACGGCCGCCAGTAATGCCTGTGTATAGGGATGTTGGGGCCGCTCGAACAATTCTTGACGTGTCGCCAGTTCGACAATCTGGCCCAAATACATTACCGCAATCCGGTGGCTGATATGACGCACGACCGATAAGTCATGCGCGATGAACAGATAGCTGATGGCATAATCATCTTGCAGGTCCATCATCAGATTTATGACCTGCGCTTGTACCGATACATCCAGCGCCGATACCGGCTCATCGCCGATGATCACACTTGGTCCCAAAGCAAGGGCGCGGGCAATTCCAAGTCTTTGTCTTTGACCGCCGGAAAATTCATGCGGAAAATTCTGTCGTTGGTCGGGCCGCAAGCCAACCCTTTTAAAGAGAAAGGCAATCCGTTCATCCTGTTCGGCTGCAGTTCCCCGATTGAAATTGGTCAGCGGCTCACCGACAATCTCGCCGGCCCGCATACGCGGATTGAGCGAAGAATAGGGATCTTGAAAAATCACCTGCAACCGCTGGCGTCTTGCAATCATCTCTTGCGCGGATAAAGCCGTAATATCCTCACCCTCGAGCCTGATCGTACCGGACGTCGGTTCCACGAGTCGGAGAATAGTCCGGCCCAGCGTGGACTTGCCGCAACCACTTTCGCCAACCAGACCCAGTGTTTCGCCCCGTCCCAATGTGAAGCTGACATCATCGACGGCATAGACGAGCGCTTGTTTGTTGCTGAACCAACTGCCAGCTAATTCATAATGTTTGGACAGATTGACGACATCCAAAGCCGGTGGTGTAGCAACCTGATTGCTCATGGATGACGCTCCTGAGGTGAGCCAGCATGCCAGCACGCGACACTGTGTTCTCCCGCCATGAGACGCAAAGGCGGCATAGAATCGAAACAATGCCGGGTCGCCTTCTCACAACGCGGGGCAAAGCAACATCCCTGGCCGCGTTCATGCAAAGCGGGCACGATTCCCGCAATTTCCTTGAGACGCGTTTGTGCGCCTTCTGCATTGAAACGCGGCATCGCCGCCATGAGAGCCTGTGTATAGGGATGTGTAGGGGCATCGAACAATTCGAGCGCCGTCCCCTGCTCGATCTGGCGTCCGGCATACATGACCAGAACACGATCGGCCATTTCGGCAACCACGCCGAAATCATGGGTGATCAAAATCACAGCTGTTCCTGTGCGCTGTTTGAGATCCTGGATCAGTTCCAAGATCTGCGCTTCGATCGTGACATCAAGTGCTGTGGTCGGCTCGTCCGCCAACAGAATTTTCGGATCGCAGACCAAAGCCATCGCGATCATCACACGTTGGCGCATCCCGCCTGAAAGCTGGTGGGGGTAATCATCCATCCGGCGTTCGGGTTCGGGAATTCGCACCAATTTAAGCATATCCAGCGCACGTTGGCGGCACGCCGTCTCATCCAGCCCTTCATGCACCTTGACCATTTCGCTAATCTGGCTGCCGATTGTCAGCACCGGATTCAGACTGGTCATCGGTTCCTGAAAAATCATCGATATTGCGCGGCCCCGCAACATCCGCATATCGGCTTCGCTAGCCGTGGCAATATCGCGGCCTTCGAGCATGATCCTGCCCGCCCCGATCATGCCATGCGGGCGCGGTAAAAGGCGCATCAACGACAAGGCTGTCAGACTTTTACCGCAACCCGATTCACCAACGATACATAATGTTTCTCCTGCATTGAGACTGAATGACAGCTCCTGCACCGCCGCGACAGGCGGGCCGTCGGGAGAGGAAAAGGCGACTGTTAAGCCGTCAACGCTCAGCAGAGGGTTGTCTGTCATCGCACCCTCGTTTGCAGCCGCGGATCCAGCATGTCGCGCAAACCGTCGCCCAACATATTGATCGACAATACCATCAAAGCCAGAAAGACACTCGGACAAACGATATTCCAAGGGGCGATCTGCACATAAAGCCGTCCCTCAGCTATAATATTGCCCCAACTGGGAACTTCCGGTGGCGTCCCTACACCGAGAAAACTCAGATAGCTTTCAATCAGCACCGCAGAGGCAGCAATGTAGGTCGCCTGAACAATCAGCGGTGCCAGTGTATTGGGCAAAATATGTTTCAGCATCAGCCTGGGCAACCTGGTGCCGGTGGCAATCGCTGCCTGAATATAGACCTGTTCCCGCACGCTCAACACAACGGCCCGAACCAACCTGACCACGCGCGGAATTTCAGGAATCGTAATGGCGACAACCACCACGCCGATGCCCGGTCGTGCCAGGGACATCAAGGCAATCGCCAGCAGGATGCCCGGAATGGCCATCAAGCCATCCATGATGCGCATCAAAACAGCATCGGCACTGCGCGAATAGCCTGCAAGAATGCCGATCAGCAAACCAATCAGAGTGCTCAATCCGGCCACGGAAAGACCAATCAGCAAAGAGATCCGGCCACCGTAAAGAGTGCGGCTGAAGAGATCGCGCCCATAGGCATCTGTTCCGAAAAAATACTCCTCACCTGGTTCACGCAAGCGGTCTACGACATTCATCTCGAACGGATCGAAGGGAGCAAGCCAAGGAGCCAGAACCGACAGCACCGTTAAGCTGATCAGCACAAAACCGCCAATGAGCGAGAGCGGATAGCGCCGCCACAATCGTCGCAAACCAGCGCGCGTTGCGCTCAGTCCCGAGTGAGAAAGTCCCTGTTGCAAACTTTGGGTCATTAAAAGCGGATCCGGGGATCAAACAGGGAATAGCTGAGATCGATCAGCAGATTGACCACAACATAGACCGAGGCGATAACCAGAATGACCCCTTGGATCACCGGATAATCACGTTGCAACACGGCTTCGATAGTCAATCGCCCGATACCGGGAATTGCGAAAACGCTTTCGGTCACCACAACGCCGCCGATCAACAAAGCGAGCCCTGTTCCAATGGTCGTTATGATGGGGACTGAGGCGTTTTTGAGCGCATGCAAAACCAGCACGCGGCTTTCGGTCAGCCCTTTGGCGCGGGCGGTCCGGATATAATCCTCGTTGAGAATTTCCAACATGGTCGCGCGCGTGATACGGGCCAACAGAGCCGTGTAAACGAGTCCCAGAGTCATTGTCGGCAACACCAGATGGCGGATAAAATCTCCGACACTTTTATGGATACTGACAAAGCCTTGAACCGGCAGCCAGTTCAGTGTCAGTGAAAACTGGATCACCAACCCGTAACCGATCAGAAAAACCGGCACTGAAAAGGCCATCACAGCAAAGGCCATGATGGTCTGGTCAATCCATGTGCCAGCGCGCCAAGCAGCCAGCACGCCCAAAGGCACGGCGAGCACAATAGCAAAGGCCATGGTTGAGAGTGATAAAGCCAGCGTCGGTTCGACCCGCTCGCCAATTAATTGCAAAACGGGACGCTTGAGATAGATCGAATAACCGAAATCACCCGTGATTAACTGACCAATCCAGCCGAAAAATTGTTCCAGATAGGGCCTATCCAATCCCAGCTGCTCGCGGATCTGCAAGATGTCGTTGGCACTGGCATTGTCACCGGCAATGATCGCCGCAGGATCACCCGGACTGAGCCGCAGAAGCAAAAACACGACAATGGCCACCACGCCCAACACGGGCAAGGTCGACAAAATCCGCTTGATGACATAGGCCAACATCGTGTTTTTTCCGTGCAGGAATGCTGGATTATTTGCGTTCTATATTCCAGTAAACCGGCATGCCCGCAGCAACAATGCCATGCAGATTGGCTTGCACAGCAATCGGCTGTGTATATTCACCAAATATAACATAGGGCAGAGTTTCCCAGGCACGACGGTGGATTTTTTCAAGAATAGGCCGCCGGGCTAAAGGATCGCGCTCACGCGACCATGCAGCAACCATGGCGTCCAGCTCCATATCGCAAGCCCAACCGGGATTGGCATTTTCACACCGCGTATTGAACCAGACATTCGATACCGGCATGGCCGTATCCGGACCACCTTGGGTGGTTATAAACAAATGATAACCGCCCTGTTCAGGCTGGTTGCGGCTGGCGCGGCGAGACAGAAGCGTGCTCCAATCCACTGCCTGCACATCCACATTGACGCCCGCACGACGCAGGCTCTGGATCAGCACCATCGTGGCCGCATTGTACTGGGCACGGTCTGTCGGTTGCAAGACAACAATCTTCTCACCGTTATAGCCGGCCTCTTTCAGCAATTGTTTGGCTTTGTCGACATTGGGCTGGCGGAAGGGCTCGCTGCCCAGTTGGATGCCATTGTCAGATCCGCAATGGAAAAACGAACCGCAGAAAGGTTTGTATAAAGCCGGATTGCCCACAACCACTCGCATATAGTCTTCTTGCTTGACCAGATGCGCCAGTGCTTGGCGTGCCCTGATGTCGTTGAAGGGGGGATAGAGCGAATTGGGACGGATCAGACCTTGCGTTCCCAGAGGATCGATATCAACCGTTTTGAGATTTTTATTGCGCTCAAGCGTATTGATGAAATCGAGTGGCGGGGCTTCGAAATAGTCGACCTCGCCCGCGGTCAGAGCGGCAAGCGCAGTGTTGTGATCGGGGATGTAAAGCCACTCGATCCGCTCCATCAAAGCGCGCTTGCCTCCCGCCATATAGTCGGCAGGTTCGTTGCGCGCGATGTAATCGGGATTGCGGCGGTAAACCACCTTGCTCCCCGGCCGCCATTCTTCCTTGACGAAAATATACGGGCCGGAACCGACCGGATCGGTGATTTGGGTATTGGCAGGCGTCAAGGCCACTTTTTCAGGCATGATAAAGGCGGGATTGGCTGCCTTGGCCAACGCCTCGATGACCAAGCCCCATTGCTCTTTAAGGCGAATTTCGAAGGTCAGTTCGTTGAGAGGTTCAATGGATGCCGTCACCGAATTCATTCGCTGGCCCATCGGATCACGGGCCATCCAGCGTTTGATGGAGGTCACCGCATCCAGCGCCCGCACCGGACTTCCATCATGGAATTTCAGACCCGGCCTCAGACTGATCCGGTAGGCAAGGCCATTGTCGAGCACCTCATGGCCAGAAGCCATTTGAGGTTTGGGCTCAAATTTTGAATTCACCGCATAAAGCGTGTCATAGACAAGATAACCATGGCGCATCGTAATGAAGGCGGTGGTCCAGACAGGGTCGAGAATTTGCAAATTGGCGTGAACGACGACTTTCAGAGTTTTGTCCCGATCCTGGGCAAGTGAACCGGTGCTCCCCGAAAATAATCCCAGCAAACCCGTCATGACTGACAAAATCAGTGACGACCGAAGAAAAAATCGGGCAATCTGCCTCATGGTGCTCTCCCTCGCTTATTCCAAACATTGACGAGACGGCATCAAGATCGGCCCCGACTGTCTGCTTGATGTTTGGCATCATTCTGGCGCGGTTATAAAAATATACAATATATTATTTCAGAGTAATCACCGTTCAGGCTATTTGCGAACAGTCCGTCAGACCGATCCGAACAGGGCTGGGTTAAGGGCCACAAGGGCTGCAACCAGCATTTTGATCGACAGTAGGATCAGCAAAGCATGACAAATGGCAAACAAACGGTGTTGATCCAGCTTCTGGTTCAGTCTGAAACCACAAAAAACACCAAATGCGATAAAGGGAACAGCCATCACGATTTTCCATAAAAAGGCGACATCGAGTTGGGCAATCAGCAGCCATGGCAGCAGTTTAAGGATATTGCCACTCGCGGCAACTATGCTGGCAGTACCGGTATAGATGGTTTTCGAAAGATTGCGGCTGAGCAGGTACATGGCCAATGGCGGACCACCTGCATTGGCAATCATGGTCGCGCACCCCGAAGCACTGCCTGCCAAAAAGCCCATCCACCATGAGGGAGTGATCATGCTCCTGCGAACACCGCCGGCAAAATACATCAGGCTGAAAGCCAGGCTGGTCAGCGCGATTGCCAAGCCGACCCATCCAGCCGATAGCACCGAAACCATAAGTGCCCCGCCCCCGACACCCACCACCATGGATGGGACCAGCACCGCCAGATCTGGCTTGGACCACGTCTGAACAGACCAATAGCGAAGCGCGAACATATCCATCACCACCAGCAAAGGGGCCAATAGCGCGCCAGCCTCCAGCGGCGGCATGACCAGTGACAGAAGCGGGATCCCAATCACCGCCAAGCCGCCGCCGAATGCCCCCTTCATAAAAGCAATCATGAAGGCCACAGCACAAATCACAAGATACAGAAACAAGCTGTCAGTCATGCTCTTGGACCACCCTCTATCGCACAAACACTTGCTGGACTTTGATGGTCACGAGACGTGATAACGTCGGGCGATCAGCATTTGCGACACGCTGGTCAGCACCAATGTCGCTGACATCAGGATAAATGAAATTGCCCCACCGAATGGCCAGTTATTTTGCTGCGAAAACTGCCCGTAGACCAGGGTTCCCATCATCTGGAATTTGGGCCCCCCCAACAAAGCCGGTGTCGCATAGGCGTTCATCGCCAGAATGAATGTGAGAATGCTTCCGGCCAGAATACCCGGCATCGCCAAGGGCCACAAAATCCGGCGCGCCATTACCAGAGGTGTCGCACCAAGACTGAAGGCGGCTTCCTCGGTCGAGCGCGCAATACCCTCCAGCACGCCCTGCAGGGTCAAAACCATATAGGGCAAATTAACGGCGATAATGCCGATCAGCACAGCGGCTTCCGTATACATAATTTCGATGGGCTGATCGATTAGGCCAAGCCCGATCATCAGTTGGTTAAAAGCCCCCTTATTGCCCAACGACACCATCCAGCCTGCCGCACGGACGGCATTGCCGACAAACAACGGCAACACGACAAGGATCACCAGCAGATTTTTGAACCGCGACTGGCTGCGTGCCAAAACATAAGCCAGCGGGAAGCCCAGGACAAAACATACCACCGTACACACAGTGGCCACCCGAACCGTCCGGAGCAGCACCGATGAATAATAGGGATCAGTAAAAAATTTGATGTAGTTGTCGATGGTCAGCGCATCGACCATGAATTTGCCCGGCACAAAAGCATTGAGGCTGTATCTGAACAGAATGGCCATGGGCACAAGCAGGCTCACAGCCACGAAAACGGTGGCCGGGCCGATCAACAGCGAGGCGGTCAGGCCTCGCTGTGCTTGTGCGGATGAGGGGGTCATGCTCAGGCTTTGAACACCTTGTCCCACCACTCCTTGATCGCAGCATCATTCTTGGCGATGTAGTCGTAATTGAGATCTTTGAGCCGCTTCATTTCATCGGCCGTGAAGCCAATGCGCTTTTGTAGATCGGGGGCAACAACAGCATTGTTGACTGTGGGATTGTAGCCCATATCGACGGCAAATGCCTCTTGCGCGCTCTTTTCGAGCATTGCATTGAGATAGGCATAGGCTGCGTCTTTGTTCGGCGCATTCTTGGCAATGGAAAAGCCGGAAATATAGAGAGGGATCCCCTCGCTTGGCGCGGCTGATTCAACAGCAATGCCCGAATTTTGCCATTGCACGGCGCGTGCTTTCCACATGATCCCCATGCCGATTTCTTCGGTTTTGAGGGCCTGGGCAAAAGCCTCGTTGGTTGGGTAGACCCGAACCCCGGCTTTTTTGGCTGCCATCAGCACATCTTTGGCCTTTTCGAAATCAATCATCGACGCGCCATTGGTAGCAGCCAGTGAAGCCGCCATCACCACGTAGATATATTGAATATCGATGACGCCGATCTTGCTGCCCCATTTCGGGTCGAAGGCATCTTTGAAACTGGTCGGCGCGGGTGAAATCATCTTGGGATTATAGACAACGACCTTTCCCGAATAGATCTGCCCGACACCATAGGTATATTTCATTTCAGGAAGAAGATTCACGGCATTGGGTATTTTCGAATAATCGATCTTTTCGACAACCTCTGCCTCATTCATCTCGAACATATTGGCCGAGGAGAAACCCTGAATATCTGTAGTGCCGCGCGGCAAGCGTTTTTCGGCAACCATCTTTGCCCGACGCGGCGCATCCGATGCCTGGTCCTGGACGCTCTCGATGCCTTTCGGCTTCAAGATCGGATCTTCGATATTTTTGGTCAGCAAACGGGCATAATCGCCCCCCCAAGTGCCGACAACGACTTTGGCTTGCTGTGCAAAAACCGGAGAGGTTCCCGCTGCAGTCAATGCCATTGTGCCGGAAGCCAGTGCGGTCATTTGCATGAAATGACGGCGATTGAACTGCTTGTGATGGTTAGTCATGAATATTGTCCCCCTTGCGAGATCGGCCCTTGGTTGCTTGGATAGATCAGACCGGCCGATTGCGCCCAACCTATCATCAACGTGTCACCTTCAGCAGGCTCGATGAACCCGTCACGATTGGCCATTTGCACCACCATTTTGGTGGATGATCCCAACCGAACATGCGCATCAACCGAAGAGCCCAAATAAGATACAAATTCCACAATTCCGGTGAAATAATTATCCAGGCTGCGCGCCTGATCACCAATCACAAAACGCTCGGGCCGCAACGCCAGACTGGCTGGTCCCACGCCCGCAGCATCGGTGACCTTGAAGACAAGACCATCCTCGGTCTCGAACCGTCCGGACTGCGTCACCATGCCGTCGTTGAAACAGCTCCGACCGATAAACGATGCGATAAAACGATCAGCAGGCCGTTCATACAGATCGCGCTTGCTGCCAATCTGCCGGACATGCCCGTCCTGCATCACAACCAGCCGGTCGGCAACGGTTAGGGCTTCTTCCTGATCATGGGTTACGAGAATGGTGGTTAGACCCAATTTGCGCTGCAATTCGCGGATTTCGATCCGAACTTCCTCGCGCAATTTGGCATCAAGATTTGAGAGTGGTTCGTCAAGCAACAGGACATCGGGCTGGATTGCCAGCGCACGCGCCAGGGCGACACGTTGCTGCTGCCCGCCCGACATTTCCCGCGGATAGCGATGCCCCAGATGGTCCAGACGGACCATGCGTAAGGAATCACCCACGCGCTTGGCCATTGCCGACTTTTCGACCTGGCGCATTTCAAGTCCGAAGGCGACATTTTCTGCCACGGTCATGTGCGGAAACAGAGCGTAATTTTGAAAGACCAGCCCGCAATTACGCTTCCATGGCGGCTTGCCGGTGACGTTTTGTTCCCCGATATGAATAGTTCCCGAACTGGGTTCCACAAAGCCGGCAATCATCCGCAATGTCGTTGTTTTTCCGCACCCGCTGGGGCCCAACAGCACCAGAAATTCACCATGCGGAATGTCCAGGGTCACTCCATTGACAACGGTCAAATCACCATAGCTGCGGGTTAGGCTGTCGAGCGAAAGCTTGGCCATTTATACCACCCGTGAAAGTTTGACGTAATGGTCCGTGATGAACAAAGCCGTCGCAATCAACGCAATTTGCAACACAGAGGCGGCAGCCACCGTCGGGTCGATTTTCCATTCGAGATATTGCAGGATTGCAATCGGTAATGTGGTTCGGCCCGGCCCGACCAGAAACAACGACATTTCAAGATTTCCGAAGGAATTGACAAAGCCGAACAGGGCGGCAGCCACGATACCAGGGCGGATCATCGGCAGCGTCACGCGATAAAATGTTGTCAAAGGCGGCGCCCCCAGATTGGAGGCAGCCTCCTCGATGCTCCGGTCAAGTCCCTGAAGATTGGCAGTCACGAGCCGCATGGTCCAAGGGATCACAATCAGCGTGTGCGCCAGAACCAGCCCCCAGAACGACCCCATCATCGGATAGCCTGTGGCAATCTCGGTTTCGATCTGGAACACATAAAGCGAAGTGCCCAGCACCACTCCGGGCACAACGAGAGGCGCGAGCAAAAGCCCACTGACGATATTGCGACCCTTGAAAGGGTAACGCACGATAACAAGGCTGGCGGGCACGCCCAAAACCAGCCCGAACACAGTGGCCAGAAAACCAACCTGCAGACTCAGGATAAAGCCCTGCGCAAAAACTTTATGATCGGCAATTGCTACAAACCAGCGCAGCGAATAGCCATCGGGCGGGAAACTCGGGATCTCTTGCGCAAAAAACGACAGCCAGATCACAAACACCAGCGGAAGCAGAATATAGGACATGGCCAAAAGGGCCGTGCCTTTCAGTGCCACGCGACCAAGCCACCCCTCTCGCAACGCCAGAACCTGCATTTCCGATCAAGCCGCGTTAATGGGTCAGGGTGTTTTTATGGAACCGCCCGGCCTTCATGATCATCGACAAATCACGACCCTGATTTTGCAGAAGACCAAGATTTTTCAAAGGATTGCCATTGACCAGCACCAGATCGGCAAAGGCACCGGCCTTGATCGTACCGAGTTTGCCTTCCATCCGGATGATTTGCGCACCAACCGTGGTCGCGGAGCGAATAATATCGATAGGCGCCAGCACTTCGGAACGCAGCAAGAATTCGCGCGACTGGTCAACCTGCAACTGGCCCAGCAAGTCCGAGCCATAACCGACAGGAACCCCCGCACGTTTGCAAATTTCAAGTGACTTCAAAGCACCGTCGATCACCAGATCATTCTTTTCAAGCATTTCTGCCGACATGCCAAATTCGGCAGCGCGTTCTTTCATGGCGTAATAGGCCACCAGATTGGCGATCAGGAACATCCCTTTTTCGGCCATCAATTTGGCTGCTGGCTCGTCGATCAGATTGCCGTGCTCGATGGTCCGCACACCTGCATGGGCTGCACGGGTAATGGCTTCGGGCGTGTAGGCATGGGCGCAGACATAGCGACCAAATGCGTGGGCCTCCTCTACGGCTGCCTTGGCTTCCTCCATGCTGAATTGCAGGCTGGTCAGCGGATCGTAAGGCGATGCGACACCACCCGACATCATGATCTTGATCTGGTCTGCCCCTTGCCGCATCTGCTCGCGCGCGGCGCGGCGCACCTCGGTCACACCATCAGACACATTCATGGTATAGGACATGGCATTGCAGCAATGGCAGCGCAGACCGTAATCGGTTCTCCGGCGCGAGTCTGAGTGGCCGCCTGTCGGGCCAATCGCCTGGCCAGCAATAAACAGTCGCGGTCCCGCCACATCATGGCGATCAACCGCTTCTTTGATCCCCCAATCGGCCCCGCCGGTATCGCGCACGCTGGTAAAGCCGCGATCAATCATCCCCTTCATCAACGACACCGCACGAGCTGTCATCAGGGTCAGCGGCACATTTTCCATATTGCGGATGGAGACATCGCTCAAAAACACATGCACATGGCTGTCGATCAAGCCCGGCATCAGGGTCTGTCCGGCGCAATCGATCACCGCAGCGCTGTCGCTTTTGATCGGCTTGCCGGAGACTTCGCGGATCAGATCATTCTCGACCAGCACTTCAAAACCGCTTTGGACATCACCGAAGGAGGGCTCGAGCAGTTGGAAGTTTTTAAACAGGTATTGCGTCATGCCGATGCCCCTTCTGAAGAAAACGTTTCAAAGCCAATACATTTAAGAGGCAGTCTTTCGATATGTCCAGCAGTTATTATCGGCAACTTCACAGCGTTGTGCCATCATGCCTCATCGACAAAGCCACTCCCCAAACATTCCTGCTGTGTTGACCAGCCCATCGGGTCTGTCTGCTTAAAAGCCAAATATCGGGGAGGATCACTTTTCAGGGGGCAGATAGTCATTTCAATGGCTTGCATCAGAACGGCAAAGACAGTCTGCAGCGCTTGCCGCGCAATTGCCAAGCCCAACATGCTCAGGACACTGCCTTGAATAAATTGCGCAAGGCGGCCGTTTTATCAGTCCTTCACAACCATCTGCCGACGCATTGACGATGGGATAAATGGCAAAAGACCGAATTTACATTCTGTTCGGTCTCGTGCTTAAATCGTCCATGCGCAAGGGGACAAAAGACATGAAATCAAAAATGATCGTCATTCTCTCTTTGATGCTGTGTGACCTGTCAGCGGCGCATGCGCAAATCCTCGATGCTTTCCGGGGTCACATTGAGGACATCAAATCACGGTTTGGCGACCACCAGAAGATCGATGGTCAAATCTTGAAAACCGGAATGATTGACACAAAAGCAAAAGGGCAGGATTTAATCCACAACGCGTCCGGTGGATGGACGCTCGTGAGGGTTGGCCAGCAGCTGTATCTTCAGTCCGGCGAGAATTTTCGCTCGAGTCCCGGGCCCGACTACCATGTCTATGTGAGCAATGGTCCCGCCATCAAGGATAACGATGAATTTAGCAGCAGACAGATCGAAGTCGGTCGTTTAACAAAGCCCAATGGTGCAAGCTACTACCTTTTAAAAACCGATGATCCAAAAGACGTTGCCAGCGTGCTGATATGGTGCAAAATGTTTAAAGAATACATCGGCTCCGCAGATTTAACGCCCGTCCAGTAATTGTTCAAACCAGCAGGCATTGGCCTGCCCGATCGGGTGATCCACTTCATGATATGGGACAGGCCATGAGCGAACACCGCATGATCAGTGACCATCGCATTTTCAATGCCGGCGATGTCGTTTTGCAATCGGGCATGACCCATCGAGGCACCCAACTGGCTTACCAGACCTATGGCACGCTGAATCATGATCGATCCAACGCCATCATTTACATGACCTCCTATGGAGCCCATCACAGTGATATTCTCTGGATGGTCGGACCAGGCAAGGCGCTGGATACCGATCGTTATTGTGTTGTTATTCCGAATTTGTTCGGCAATGGCTTGTCATCCTCGCCCAGTCTTGCCGTTGAGCCCTTGACGGGGAGCCATTGGCCCCATTTCACTATCCACGACAATGTCGCCATCCAGCATCGGCTGATCACCCGGGAATTGGGGATCGAGCAGCTGGCCTTGGCTGTCGGTTTCTCGATGGGCGGGTTACAGGCCTTTGAATGGGCCGCGCAAGTGCCTGATATGGTCAAGCGGCTGGTGGTCATTTGTGGTGCGGCCAAATGCGCACCGCATAATTATGTCTTTCTGGAGGGAATCAAGGCCACTTTGACCGCCGATGCAGCCTATCAAAATGGCCAATTCGTATCGCGTCCAGAACGGGGCCTGCGTGCCATGGGCCGTGCTTATGCCGCCATGGCGATGTCGCAGGAATTCTACCGGTTTGAAACCTGGCGCGAGGCAGGTTTTTCCTCTCTAGAAGACTACCTCGTCACATCGTGGGAGGCTAATTTCCTCAAACGTGATGCTGCCAATCTGTTGGCGCAGTTGTGGACGTGGCAACATGCCAATATCGCCAACAATCATCGCTATAAAGGCAAATTTGATGAAGCCTTGCGCGCCATCACGGCCAATGCCGTGATTATGCCCAGTGAAACCGACCTCTATTTCCGTGTCGAGGATAACCGGCTTGAAGTCGAACAAATGCGCCGCGCCCGGCTTTTACCGATCCCCTCGATCTGGGGACATCGCGCCGGTGCACCAACTACAAACCGCGATGATGGCACGTTTATCACACAAGCCATTCGTGATCTTCTGTCTCAAAGTTGAGTGCAATTGATAAACTCGATTCACATGCCAAGTATAACGTCCTGCAGCCTTGGATCCAACACGGACAATGACTTACATTTTTGATCAATTCCTTGCGAAGGGCTGACTGTCCGGAAATAACAGTGCAAGCCTTAACCAAAAGCCTGGCCAACATATTTTAAGCGTTGATTCTAAACGATATACAGCCTTATAAAGGGTCTCAATAATATTAAGGTATATTTTGTTTTACGTTGTTTCGCCATTTCAGAGATTGTTGACGGGAAGCAGTGGCCTTGTTGCAGGGGCCGCTTTTTTTTGGTCTGCTTTCTTGCGCGGGGCACGCTGCACCGGTTTCCCCCACAACACTCCTGCCTTCGACTTTGACACCCCCGCCGGAAGGCGGGGCCCGGTCCTTTACCCTTCCCAAGTCCGGCTCGGTTGACGCGCCTGCCCGGATAGCGAGCGAGACACTGCTGATCGGGTCCGCTGTCCTCAAGGATGGCATGCCGGAAATGGCCCGGAACAACCAGGAATTTGTCGAGGCGCTCAAGGGGCAGACACTCACGATCAAAAAAATCTATGAGGCTGCGGTTGCCCTGGAACAGGCCTATGCCCGCGCCGGTTATATCTTCGTGCGGGTGGTTGTGCCCCCGCAGCGGCTGCGCGATGGTGGTGTGATCACTTTCGGCGTTGTGAATGGTTTTATCGAGAAGGTGTTGGCCGATAAGGTTCCGGCGCATTACCGGGACATGGTTAAGGCCCGTTTGCTGCCGCTGATCAACCGCCGGTCCATCACATTGCCGGAGGTGGAGCACTGCGTCCTGTTGGCGGGCGACCTGCCGGGGCTGAAACTTTCGAGCGCATTGATGCGGGGCGATAAGGCCGGAGGGGTTGTTCTGATTGTGGAGGGCGAGTCCACTTTTGTCGGCGGATCCGTCACTGTCGATAACCGGTTGCCGGAAAATCTCGGCACTTACCAACAGGTCACCAACGTCTATCTGAACAATCCGACCGGAAATGGCGAGCGCCTTTATGCAACGGTCGGTTCTTCGCTTGGGGGTGATCGCTTCAGCTTTCTGACCCGGCCAACCGGTTTCCAATCGGCGGGATTGCAGGTTCCGGTTGGATCCGATGGATGGATGATCAATCCGGAATTTGTCCGGTCCAATTCCCTTGTGTCGGCAACCAGTAACACACCGCAGACTGAATCGAATTACATGCGCTCGACAATACGCGCTATGGCCCCGCTTATCCGCAACCGGCAGAATTCTCTCAATGCCACCTTGGGTGTCGATTACATTTCGTATCTCTCAAGCTTTCCGGTATTGAAGACCGATGACCGGTCCGATCGCTACGCCGTTTTGCGGTCGGGGGTCGATTATTCCACCCAGGTTCTCGAGCAAACGAGCTTCCAGTCGCGCGCGGAGTTTTCCAAAGGCCTAGGCGGGCGTTCTGCAGCCGATGCGGTTGCATCAAAAATTCCGTTGTCGCGTCAGGGGAGCTCGCCAGAATTCAGCGCGTTCAAGGCCACTGCTGTTGTGCAGCAAGCGCTCCCTGCATCCATGGCATTAAAAGTGATAGCGACAGCGCAAACCTCATTCGGATCTCCGTTGTTTTCCTCGGAGCAGTTATCGCTTGAGGGGTCAAATTCGATTACAGGTGTGTCAACAGGCTCGCTGTCGGTCGATGAGGGTTTTGTGGTCCGCAGCGAGCTATCCTATCCCCTCGCTCCCTCATTTTTATGGTTGAGCCCCAATCTCGAGCCCTATGTGTTTGCGGCAGGCGGAGCCGGTACTCTCGATCAGGCCACAGCCGTCGAGCGGTCCAAACTCAAGGCGACCTCTTTC
>CANGQA010000007.1 GCA_947455995.1 Hyphomicrobiales bacterium
AGCAACGCACCGGCTTCTTTCAGCACAAGCCCCTGATCCGGGCGTGAGAACCCAAGCAGCGCCACGGGGCGGCTTTGTTCTGCCGCGAGCTCGACCAAGGCTTGTGCGGTCGCTTGACGTTGTTCCCAATTCTTGGCGCTGGTCCAGCCATCGTCGATCATCAGTAAAAGCGGGCCTTGCATCGACGGCATGGCCGATTGTTGCGGCCGCCATACCGGGCCTGCCATGGCCAGAATCAGAAGGCCTGCCACCAGCATGCGCAAGGCGGTCAACCACCACGGCGAACGGGCGGGTGTTTTTTGCGCGGGCATCAGATCGAGCAGCAATCTTAAAGGGGGGAACTCGATGGTTTTTGGACGCGGCGGGGTGACGCGCAGCAAGAGCCACAATACAGGCAATATCAGCGCTGCCACCAGCAGCAGCGGATGTAAGACAACGATCGATGACAAAGCGGACATGCCTTAAAACCCTTCCGCTGAAGGGATGCTGGACAAGGTCGAGGCATTTTGAATGATCCGTCCCGCCAAGGCCAGCAAACCGGTTGGTAGAGGCTGGTCGCTCCGATGTTTCAGCCAGGACCAGTTCTGACTTTTGCATGCGGTTTCCAACCCGGCATCATGGGCATTCATCCGTGCCTGGTAGATGCTGCGGAAGGTCTCGGCATCACCGATATCAAGACGCGCATCAATGTCCGGACTGATCAATTCGCCTTGTCCGCGATAGGGAAACTGCGCTTCAACCGGATCAATGATGCGCAGCAAATGGCCGCGCCCGCCCTGCTGGCCCCAGCGTTTAATCTGCCGCTGCCATTGTGGCAACGGGTTTAAAAAATCCGAAACCAGAACCAGTTCGTGGTGGCGTGACAGCGGCTTGTCTACTGGCATTTCCTGCTCGGCTATCGCATGATGCGCCAGCCATTGCATGGCCAGAAGGTCAATCACATCGCCACCACTGACGGGCGGTCCCATGCCCCAGAGCCCGACTCGCTCGCCCCCGCGCACCAGCAGATCAGCCAAAGCCAGACCGAGAATGGCCGCGTGGTCGAGTTTCTCGGCCAAAGCAGACGCAGAGCGGAACTGCATCGAGGGTGAAGCGTCGATCCAAATCCAGAGTGTATGGGCAGCTTCCCATTCGCGCTCGCGCACGAATAATTGGTCATCGCGGCCCGAGCGTCGCCAGTCGATCCGCTGGGCAGACTCGCCTTGGGTAAAAGCACGGAATTGCCAGAAACTCTCGCCTGGTCCAGCCTGTCTGCGGCCATGCAATCCGGCAAGTGTGGTCAGTGCGATCCGCCGTGCTTCCAGTGTGAGATAGGGCAGGCGGTCGGCAAGCGAACGGGCCTGCACACTGCGTTGCAGGCTCTGCGGGGGAGTGTTGGTGGCAATGGCCATTATCGGGTTACGGCAGACGGTCAACCAGACGGGAAATCAGCCCCGCCATGGTTTCACCCTCGGCTCGCGCACTGTAATTAAGCGCCATGCGGTGCTTGAGCACTGGCGCGGCCAGCGCACGCACATCATCCAGCGAGGGCGCAAAGCGGCCCTGAAGGAGGGCGCGGGCACGCACGGCCAGCATCAAAGCCTGACCGGCACGCGGGCCTGGTCCCCAAGCCAGATGTTCGGAAATGCCCCTCAAACCCTCATGGGGGCGCGCCGAACGCACCAGATCAAGAATGGCATCAACAACAGCTTCGCCAATCGGCAAGCGGCGCACCAGACTTTGGGTTGCCATCAGCTGTTGCGCTGACAGGATGGTGCTTGCGGGAGTCTGATGGTCCGAGGTGGTTTCGAGCAAAATCCGCCTCTCGGTCGCTTCATCAGGATAGCCGACATCGATTTGCAGCAGAAACCGGTCCAGCTGCGCTTCAGGTAACGGATAGGTGCCTTCCTGCTCGACGGGGTTTTGTGTGGCGAGAACATGGAAGGGGCGCGGCAGATCATGGGCGATACCGGCAATGGTCACCTGATGTTCCTGCATGCTTTGCAGCAAAGCTGATTGGGTCCGCGGGCTGGCACGGTTGATTTCATCAGCCATCAGCAATTGCGCGAAAACCGGCCCTTTGATGAAGCGGAAATGACGGCTTTTGTCGAGGGCTTCTTCGAGAATTTCACTGCCGAGAATATCGGAAGGCATGAGATCGGGGGTAAACTGGATGCGGCGTGTTTCAAGCCCCAATACCTTGCCCAGCGTTTCGACAAGACGGGTTTTGGCCAGACCCGGCACACCGACAATCAGGCCATGGCCGCCGGACAGAAGAGTGATCAGGCTGTTTTCAACAACGTTTTCCTGCCCGAAAACCTGTTGTCCGATGGCAATACGGGCCTTCGCCAGATGCGCAATGATGGTTTCAACCTCGGCTATCAAGCTTTGGTCAGTGGGGGCGGGGTGCAACACACCTGATGCCATTTCGTTCATAGGCAGGCCTCTCATTCAAGGACGGACAGAGCAGGACCGGTCGGTATGCTCCGCGGCTTAATTGTGTCCTGTCTGGGTAGATTGAACAATAGCGAAGAGAACGGAAATTCGCCTATCGCGGGCACAACATAACAAAAATTGACAATAATATATGTAATGAACCCTTTTAGGGTCAATCAGCGGAGGGCAGACGCCGCATGGTGAATTCAATCTGGCCGTCGTCAAGCTCACGCCACCATTCGATCTCTGTCATGTAAGCGGCTTTGGGAAACAGTGAAAACCACTCGCGCGCTTTTTCACGGGCCTCGGTTTTGGGTAAAGTAAAGGTTTCTCGCCTCCAGCGATCCAACACGCCGATAGTATCGCGTTGGGAGACGTGGCTATGCTCCCGCCTCTTCGCCATACGGCGAGCGAGATCGGCCGGTCGATAATCGGACGGACGACGATCAGGAGGGCTCATGGGCTTGTGCTCATCAGTATCAGGGTTTTTAAGCAATCCGATCACACTACATTCAAAATGGTCTGAAGGGGAGTCGAATCAGCAAGATCGGCTTAATCAATCCAAGATGTGCTTAACGGCCCGCTCAAGCTGGCTGTTGTGGATTGTAGGGTCCCCGCTCAAACCTTCCTCGATCCACAGGCGTTCGGCCTCCCCGACAATCGCCCCGATCTGTGGGCCGGACTGCAGTCCGCGGGCAAGCAGGTGTTGGCCCGTAAAGGGTGATTTGAGGGGCACTTGTCTGATGTCAGCGCTTGCCTCATCGAGCCAATGGCGCGTGCCTTGTTTGCAATCCCCGCCTGTACGGCTGGCCGCCAGCATCAAAGCGGCTAGTGCGGCCTCGTGTCCGAACCGGAAGGCCGCGTGGCGGCGTCCGACGGGATCGTCTAACGGGTCCAGTAACAGGAGTGCGCGATTGATTTTTTCGATCAAGGCCGATTGCTGGTTGGACAGACGCAAGCCCTTGCGCAAGGCTTGGACAGCCTCGATATCGGGATTGGTGAGGGCGTATAGTCTTGTCATCGCATCGGCTTCTGGTGCCAGCTGCACCAGCCGCTCGAAGGCATCGGGATCTCTAGCATGGTTAAGGCAGAGCGCCAGAATACCACCCTTATCCATGGCCTGTACGACCTCGTGAGCCCGCCGCGACATCAGGATTTTAACCAGTTCGGAGCCAATCCGCTCTCGCGATAGCTGTCCCAATCCGTCACGCATCGCGATACAGGCCTCAAGGCCAGCCTGATCAATCGGCCCTTCGGCATAATCGGAAAAAAACCGGAAAAATCGCAAAATGCGTAGATAATCCTCGGTGATACGGGTTCTGGCCTCGCCAATGAAGCGCACGTGTTTGCCTTCAATATCCTCAAGCCCTTCGGCATAATCATAGATATGCCCGTCTGCATCGGCGTACAGCGCATTGATGGTGAAATCGCGCCGCAATGCATCATGTTTGAAATCGTGCCCGAACCGCACCGTGGCATGCCGGCCATGGGTCTCTATGTCCTCGCGCAAAGTGGTGACCTCGAAGGAACGTCCCTCGATCACCAGAGTGACAGTGCCGTGGGCAAGCCCCGTCGGAACCACTTTCAGTCCCGCTTGGCGGGCTTTTTCCATCACCGTTTCTGGCAGATGGGTGGTTGCCATATCGATATCTGTGACGGGGCGCTGCATCAGCACATTGCGCACCACCCCGCCGACCAATCGCACGCTGTGATCCGCGGAATTCAAGAGTGAGAAAATCTTCAGCAATGCCGGGTCATCCAGCAAAACACGCAACGCAGGCGGCACCGGATGTGTCATTGAAAACGGCCCGGCACCAGAACGCCATTCTCGGTATGGGCGGGGACATAGACCCCTTGTTGGCGTTCCGACACCATGCCCTCATAAAAAAAGGAAAGACCCGCCAGCACGAGGCCGACCAGAAACAGCCGCAGGCTCTTGCCGTTCCAATGCACGCGGTGGCGGGGATCGCGCTTCTTGACCAGCAAATAGGCGATAAAGAGCAGGCTTGGGGTCAAAAAAAGCAGAAGCTCGATGCCAAATAATCTGATCATGCTGCATATAGCCTATCATAAAGGTTTTTGAGGATTCCCGCGGTTACCCCCCAGATATAATGTTCCCGATAGGTCATGGTATAAAAATGCCGGATTGTGCCTTTGAAGTCACGATGGCCCTGCACATGATTGGCCGGATCCATCAAAAAGGACAGCGGCACCTCAAACACATCATCGACCTCGGACGGATCCGGCTGGATGTCAAAACCGGGTCGGATGGTGGCAACCACAGGCAGGATCCGAAAACCCGTGCCCGAAAGATAGGGATCCAGGTAGCCCATTGGGCTGATCCAATCGGGGGTCAGGCCTATTTCCTCGCGCGCCTCGCGCAAGGCTGCGGCCAAGGCACTCTCGTCTTCAGGGTCAATCTTGCCGCCGGGCAGAGCAATTTGGCCGGAATGGGTGCGTAATTGCGCGGAACGGCGGGTCAAAAGCACGGTCGGTCCTTCATCATGCGTGACAATCCCCAATAGAACAGCAGCGAGTTTGTGCTCGCGGCCATCCGCAGGGGCCATCATCGGGGCCAGATTGTGATCGCCTCGCTCAGGCTGCCATGTTGGATCATAGAGCGCATGAGGAGCCTGAAGGCTCAAACGTTCACGGGCCCGCTGCTCGAATGTGCCAATATCAGGGGCAGGGGCGGGGTTGATTGGTGCAACAAGAGTATGATCATGCATGGTCAAGTGCGTCAGCCTCGATCATTGGAAAAAAAGCGCCATGAGAGAACACGCCAAACCAGTCGGTGTCGTCAAGTCTCTTGATCTGCCCGAGGCCGGCCAATTCGAAGCTTACAGGACGCGACAGACGCGCCCATAAATGATCGCGCACCAGAACTGCCGGAGCCAGTCCGTCCTGATCCAGGCGGTCAAAGCGCAAAGGATTGGCGTCAGATACCTCGATCCAGTCATCCAAAGTGGTGCAAAGCCGCAAGATCGGCTGGTCCGTGGGTCCGCATACTTCAAGGTGTCCAGCCACAAAAGGCTGATCCTCAACACGGATACCGACTTTCTCGACAGGCGTGACCAGATAATAGGCTTCGCCCTCTTGCCGCAAGACCGAGGCAAACAGCCGGACCAGCGCAGGCCTTGCAATCACCGAACCCTGATAGAACCAGCGGCCGTCACGGCGGATTTCCATGTCGATATCGCCGCAAAAAGGCGGGTTCCAATCTGCCGGTGACGACCGCCGGTGCCCCGCATCAGCCGCCGTTTCTGGCAGATGCTGGCGTAAGGTGTCGAGACCGGACTGGGACAAAAAACTGTTCATGGTGCTCTTATAGCGCAACCAGCCGTCTTGTGTCGCGTTTTAAGGCCAGCGCACTGTCGGCGGCATCGAGGACAGGATTGAGGCGACATTGCCGCCGGTTTTCAGGCCGAAAATGGTGCCGCGGTCATAAAGTAGGTTGAATTCGACATAGCGGCCTCGCCGGACCTGCTGTTCGATTCGCTGCGCCTCGGTCCATGGCGTGGCCAGATTGGCGCGCACGATCGCCGGATAGATGGCACGGAAGGTGTCGCCGACATCACGGGAATAGGAAAAATCGGCCTCCCAATCACCATTGTCGAGGTAATCATAGAAAATTCCGCCAATGCCGCGCGGCTCGTTGCGGTGTTTCAAATGGAAATAATCGTCACACCAGCTTTTGAACTTGTCATAAGGGGCTATTGACGCATGCCGGTTGCAGACCTCGCGCATGGCACCATGGAAGGCGATGGAGTCGGGATCGGCTTGTGTGCGGCGATGGTCGAGCATGGGGGTGAGGTCGGCTCCGCCGCCAAACCATTGCTTGGTGGTCACCACATAACGGGTGTTCATGTGCACGGTGGGCACATTCGGGTTCCATGGATGGGCAATCAGCGACAGGCCGGTGGCGAAAAAGCGGGGGTCATCCTGCGCGCCGGGGATCTGGTTGCGAAATTCCGGTGCAAATTCACCAAATACCGCCGACACATGCACACCAACTTTTTCAAACACCCGCCCGTTCATCATGGCCATGGTGCCGCCACCCCCCGGTGCACCCGAATGATCGGTGCGTTGCCATGGCGTTTTGACAAACCGCCCCGGATTTGGCGGTGTTTCGGAGGAAAACGGTCCCTGTGCCTCATCTTCCAGCGTCTCGAACGCTTCACATATCCGACTTTGCAAGGTGCTGAACCATGCGCTTGCTGCGCTTTTGCGCCGTTCGAGCTCGGCTGGATCTGGTAAGGGAGGGGTATCGCTCACATCAATCTCCTTGAAGTTCGACCGGAAAGCCTGACGTTTGGCGCAATGCCTCGCCCAACAGCATGGAGGCCGCCACGGCGACATTGATCGAACGCAGATGGCTTCGCATAGGTATCTTGATTCGGGCATCTGCTGCAGCATGGACAGAATCAGGCACGCCAGCACTTTCGCGCCCCGTCATGATGATGTCGCCGGGCAAGAACTGAAAATCGGTGTAATTGTCTGCCGCTTTTGTGGTTGCGAGCACCAAACGGCCCTGATCAAGCTGCCGCCATTCCTGAAAACGCATCCAGGAAATGTGGCGTTGCAGCCGGACGGCATCGAGATAATCCATACCTGCTCTGCGAAAAGCGCGGTCGGAAGAAGGGAATCCTGTTGGCTCGATCAGATGGGCATCGATGTCCAGACAAGCGCAAAGGCGCAGCAAAGTCCCCGCATTTTGTGGAATATCAGGCTCGTAAAGAGCCAGTCTGATCACGCTGGTTTTCAAGGAGACCTCACAATCATCAGTGTAAATCCGGCACAAAAGGCCGGATATTCGCAATCCGGACTATAGACAAGCCGCTTAACCCATGCGAAACACGCCGCCGCAAGTATTTTTTTAATAGCCATCTGTTTGCATTTTAAAGCAAATGGCTGTTAAAAGACGTGATAACCCATCTAAACTTTGCTTGGTGGCGTGCCACAACGGTGCGGGTTCCGGGTCGAGAGCGCGAGGATGACTGACGTGGCGACAACCGCTGCTGAACACACGAGACGAGATTTTCTCTTCATCGCGACAGGCGCTGCAGGCGCTGTTGCCGCTGCATCTGCTATTTGGCCCTTCGTGAGCCAGATGGCTCCTGATGCTGACACCATTGCTGCGGGCGCGCCGGTCGAGTTCGACCTTACGCCCGTTGCGGAAGGCCAGATTGTTAAGCTGTTTTGGCGCGGCAAACTGATTTTCGTGCGCCACCGTACGAAAACGGAAATCAAAACGGCCGTTGAAACCGACGTGGCCAGCCTGCGCGATCCTGAAGCGGATTCAGTCCGTGTGAAGGCAGGTAAATCCCAATGGCTCGTTGTCTATGGTAACTGCACCCATCTGGGTTGCGTGCCACTTGGCAATGATGGTGCGTTCAACGGTTGGCTTTGCCCGTGCCATGGCTCGGTTTTCGATACTTCAGGCCGCATTCGCCAAGGACCAGCACCGACAAATCTGCCAGTGCCTCCCTATGAATTCGTATCAGATCAGAAGATTCGTATCGGTTAAGGCCCAAGGCCCTAGCGTCGATATGGTTTGCCCCAGAGTGACGGATTGACACCATGAGCGGACATTCAACCTACGTTCCAAAGAGTGCCATAGGGCGCTGGTTCGAGAGCCGGCTGCCGATCATGGGCCTCATCCATTCATCCTTCGTGGTGTTTCCGAACCCACGCAATCTCAATTATTATTGGACCTTCGGCGGCATTCTTGCCTTCATGCTTGTATCCCAGATTTTGACTGGTGTCGTTCTGGCCATGCATTATGTCGCCAATGTCGATCTGGCCTTCAATTCGGTCGAACACATCATGCGAGATGTGAACTACGGCTGGATGCTGCGCTATCTTCATGCCAACGGCGCGTCCATGTTCTTCGTGGCGGTCTATGTCCACATCGCCCGCGGCCTGTATTACGGCTCCTATAAAGAGCCACGCGAGGTCTTGTGGATCCTGGGCGTGATCATCTTCCTCCTGATGATGGCAACCGCATTCATGGGGTATGTGCTGCCTTGGGGCCAGATGAGCTTCTGGGGCGCGACAGTGATCACCAATCTTTTCTCGGCTCTGCCGGGTGTCGGTGAAACCATTGTAACCTATCTCTGGGGTGGTTTTTCGGTTGGCAACCCAACGCTGAACCGCTTTTTCTCCCTGCATTATCTGCTTCCCTTCATGATCGCAGGCGTTGTCGTGCTGCATGTCTGGGCTTTGCATGTGCCCGGCTCCAACAATCCCGCCGGTATCGAAAAGAAGACCGATAAGGACACCTTGCCATTCCATCCCTACTTCACCGTCAAGGATGCGTTTGCGGTCGTGTGCTTCCTGATTTTCTTTTGCTGGTTCGCGTTCTACATCCCGAATTATCTGGGCCATGCCGACAACTATATCGAGGCCAACCCGGCAGTGACGCCGTCGCATATCGTTCCTGAATGGTATTTCCTGCCATTCTACGCCATTTTGCGGGCTGTTCCCGATAAATTGCTCGGTGTGCTGGCGATGTTCGGTTCGATTGCCATCCTCGTGTTCCTGCCTTGGCTGGACAGCTCAAAGGTTCGCTCGGGCAGCTATCGTCCTGCCTTCCAGGTGTTCTTCTGGGTGTTTGTTGCCAATGCGATCGTTCTTGGCTGGCTTGGTGGGAAGCCACCAGAGGGCCTGTATGTTCATGCATCGCGCCTTTGCACGCTTTATTACTTCGCCTATTTCATCGTGATCTTGCCGCTGCTGGGCAAGTTCGAACGGACGCGGCCTCTTCCGGCATCCATTGCCGAAGCGGTTTTGGGGACATCAGGCTCGGCTTCCGCCATGGCGGGATCGGTGGCTGCTTCACCCAACACCAAAGGCTGATGGGCAACAGATCGGGGACATGGTTATGAAAACCTTCAAGCTCATTGCTGCTGCCGCACTTGTGTCAGGCTTTTTGGGTGGGGTCGCCCAGGCGCAGCACGCACATGAATTGGCGATACCGCCACGCAACGAATGGTCCTTTGCCGGACCTTTCGGCAAGTTCGACAAGACCCAGCTGCAGCGCGGTTTCAAAGTTTACAAGGAAGTGTGCGCAAATTGCCACTCGATCAACCTCCTTGCCTTCCGCAACCTTGGTGAAGCTGGTGGTCCTGGCTTCTCGCAAGGTCAGGTAAAAGCGCTTGCATCGACCTTCAAAATCAAGGACGGCCCCAATGATGCGGGCGACATGTTCGAGCGTGAAGGCCGTCCAGCCGATCGTTGGCCCTCTCCGTTCCCCAACAAGCAGGCTGCAGCTGCGGCCAATGGCGGGGCGCTGCCTCCTGATTTCTCCGTGATTGCCAAGGCACGTACCTATCCCCGTGATTTCCCCTGGTTCCTTGTCGACATGTTCACCCAGTATCAGGAACATGGTGTCGATTACATCACGGCTTTGCTGCTCGGCTACAGCGATGACACGCATGGCGTGGAAGTGCCGGCCGGCAAATATTACAACACCTATTTCCCTGGCAATATTATTTCGATGCCTAAGCCGTTGAATGATGGGCAAGTGGAATATATCAAGGGTGCAGATGGCCGTTCCCAGGTTCCCGAGACAGTTGAGCAATACAGCAAGGACGTATCGGCCTTCCTGATGTGGGCTGCAGAGCCCCAGCTTGAAAAGCGCAAGGAAACGGGCTTCAAGGCCATTGCTTTCCTGATCGTGCTGGCTGGCCTTCTCTATTTCACAAAGAAAAAGATTTGGGCGCGCATCGAAGATCATCACTCTCAGGCTTGATCTTGCGGCGATCATCGGATGTTATCAAAGGCTCCCTGACGGGAGCCTTTTTTGTTGATCGAGGGTTCAAAAATAGGGTTGGCTTGCTACGCAGATTGTGCGTGTGTGTCACGTCTGGATTTGATCCGGTGGCGGATGGATGGTGGAACAATGACTTCGGGTAGGGCGGTCTTGGGCATTATTGGCGGGAGCGGCATTTATGATTTGCCCGGTCTGTCGGACAAGCGCACGGAAATGGTCAGCTCGCCTTGGGGAGAGCCATCCAGTGTGCTGCATCGTGGGCGGATCGGTGATACGGACATCGTGTTTCTGCCCCGTCATGGCGAGGGGCATCGTTTCTCGCCCTCACAGATCAATTACCGCGCCAATATCGACGTGATGAAACGGGCGGGGGTGACTGATCTGGTGTCGCTGTCGGCCTGCGGATCCTTCCGCGAGGATTTGCCTCCCGGCATGGTTGTGCTGGTCGACCAGTTTGTCGATCTGACACGGCGGCGCGAGAGCTCGTTCTTTGGTTCTGGCTGTGTGGCGCATGTGTCGCTGGCGCATCCGGTGGGACCGGCATTGTCCGCCCGCCTGCAAGCGGCGGCTGCGGCCGAACAGGTGCCGGTTCATGTCGGGGGCACGTATGTCTGTATCGAGGGTCCACAATTTTCAACGCTTGCAGAATCCGGGCTCTATCGCGCGCAGGGCTTTGACGTGATCGGCATGACGGCGATGCCCGAAGCCAAATTGGCCCGCGAGGCCGAGATGACCTACGCCATTCTGGCGCTTGTGACCGATTTTGATTGCTGGCATCCCGATCATGATGCCGTTGATGTCGCCTCCGTGCTGTCGGTGATGAAAAGCAATATCGATAAAGCGCGCAAGATCGTCGGGCGGTTGGCCAAAGATTTTCCGTCCATGCGCGAGGCCTGTCCTGTCGGGAGCCATCACGCGCTCGATCATGCCATCATGACCGCTCCCGATGCCCGTGATCCGGTCTTGCTTGCCAGGCTTGATGCCGTGGCAGGGCGAGTGCTCTGAGGGGTTTTTGCTGCTACCCTGTTATGTCCCGTCAACCGTGAAGGCCATCATGAACGCTGATCGTAATCCTCCCTTGTCAGATTCCGTGCGCACGATCAGAGATTATCCAAAGCCCGGTATCCTGTTCCGCGACATTACCACCTTGCTGGGCGAACCCCGGGCGTTCAGACGTGCGGTGGATGAACTGGTACAACCGTTTTCCGGGAGTAAAATCGACAAGGTCGCTGGCATGGAAGCGCGCGGCTTTATTCTGGGCGGGGCGGTGGCACACCAGCTCTCGGCTGGTTTCATCCCCATCCGTAAAAAAGGCAAATTGCCGCATGCCACCGTATCGATTGCCTATTCGCTCGAATATGGCATCGACGAGATGGAAATCCACGAGGATGCACTGGTCAAAGGCGAAAGGGTTATTCTTGTCGATGATCTGATTGCCACAGGGGGAACGGCCACCGCCGCAGTGAAATTGCTGCAGCGTCTGGGTGCCGAAGTGGTGGCTGCCGTCTTTGTCATTGACCTCCCCGATCTGGGTGGTGCTGCCAAAGTGCGTGATTTGGGCGTCCCTGTCCTGAGCTTGATGGCTTTCGAGGGGCACTGATGCTTTTTTGGAGGGTGTCATCCCGCTTGTTTCGTTCTAAAGTCTGACTTGATAACATCGAGGCAATGAAGCCTAAGACTGAGGGAGAGACGATATGATTGAAGATCTGAAGGGCAAGGTTGTGCTGGTGACCGGTGGTTCGACCGGTATCGGTGCTGAAGTGGCCAAGGAATTTGCTGCCAATGGCGCAAAGGTCATGGTTCATTACAATGCCAGTGAGTCCGATGCCAAGGCTGTTGTCGATGCGATCACCGCCAAAGGCGGCGTGGCACAAATGGTCAAAGGTGATGTGATCGACCGCAGCCAGCCCAAAAAAATTGTTGATGCGACCGTGAAGGCCTTTGGCCGGATCGACGTGCTGATCAACAATGCAGGCGGCATGCTCGGCCGTAAGCCATTGGCCGAATTGACCGATGAACAATATGACAAAGTGATGGATTTGAACGCATGGTCCGTGATGGCCTTCACGCGTGAAGTGGCTCCGATCATGCGCAAGCAGGGCGGTGGCAACATCATCAACACCACTTCGATCGCCGCTCGCAATGGCGGTGGCGGCGGCGCGGTCCTGTATGCAGCCTCGAAAGGCTTTGTCTCGACATGGACGCGCGGCATGTCCAAAGAATTGTGGGCCGATAAAATCCGTGTCAATGCCGTGGCACCGGGAGTAATTACCACCCCGTTCCATGAGCGTTATTCCAATGCCCAGCAGATGGAAGCGATGCGTGCGACTGTGCCGATGGGCTATCTGGCGGAAGCGCACGAATGCGTCGGTGCTTTCCTGTTCCTTGCCTCCGATAAACTCTCGGGCTACATGATCGGTCAGGTGATGGAAGTGAATGGTGGCCAGTTGATGCCATAAGGCCAGCAGGCTCTACAATGAAAACGGCCCTCGCGGGCCGTTTTTTTGTATTTGCTGGTCGTTTATGCCTTTTGCCCGCCCTTTAGGGCCGTCTTTCACGCAGCACGGTGGCGGAAAATTCAAAGACCGTGACACCGTTCTGGTTGACGGCCCAATTGTCGCTCGACACAACACCCCAGCGCGGGCGGTGCTCTGACACGCGTTTTGCCGTGATTTTTGAGCCATAACTCAAGCGATCGCCCACATAGACCGGTTTGATCCATTTGAGGTTTTTGAAGCCCAGGCCCGGGCCCAACTCTGCAGTGGCCTCGCCGCGTTGCTGTGCTGCAACTTGCTGCTTCTGGTGATATTCCACGTAGAGCTTCATCCAGATCGAGGCGGTATGCCAGCCCGAGGCGCAGAGCGCGCCGAAATGTGAGGCCTTGGCAGCCTCGTGATCGAGATGGAAGCTTTGCGGATCAAAAGCAGTTGCAAAGCGGATAATGTGTTCTTCGCTGAAGGTGAAGGAGCCATAAAGCTCCTCGGTGCCGATTTCGATGTCCTCATAATAGACGCTCATGCTTCGGCTCCCTTATCTCGCAGGCCGAACATGATGGCATTGCGCTGATCCAGCACGACATCACCATTCTGATTGAGCATTTCGAAATGGAAAGACACAAACCCGCGGTCCGGCTTGGATTGCGAGGCGCGGGCTGAAACGACAGTGTGGCGCATCGAGAGCACATCACCGGGATAGACAGGCTTTAGCCAGCGCACCTCGTCCACGCCCGGCGCACCCATGCACGAGGTCTTCGATAGAAAGCCGTCTGTCAGCATCCGCATCATCATACAGCAGCTGTGCCAGCCGGAGGCGGCAAGGCCGCCCAGCAGGCTCCTGTGTGCCGCCTCGGCATCAAGGTGCATGGGTTGGGGGTCGTATTCGGAGGCATAGGCACGGATTTCATCCAAGGTCACGACGTAACGGCCATAGGTCATGGCGGTTCCGGGCTTGAAATCCTCAAAAGTCAGACGCGGCATTCTCTGCGGCTCCTGTTCGGATCAATTGTTGAAGCGGAAGTGAAGCACATCCCCGTCCGCAACAACATAGTCTTTTCCTTCGAGACGGAATTTTCCAGCCTCGCGCGCACCTGCTTCGCCTTTGTGGTTCACATAATCGGCATAAGAAATGGTTTCGGAACGGATAAAGCCCTTTTCAAAGTCGGTATGGATCACACCGGCTGCAGCAGGGGCTTTGGTGCCTTTGATAATGGTCCAGGCACGGGCCTCTTTCGGGCCGACGGTGAAATAGGTCACCAGATCCAGTAATTCATACCCTGCACGGATCACGCGGTTCAGACCCGGCTCGTCAAGACCGACGGCATCAAGATAGTCTTTTTGGTCCTCAAGCGCCATAATCGCGATCTCGCTCTCGATCTGGGCAGACACAACCACGGCGCGGGCGCCTTCCTTTTTTGCATGCTCCATCACGCGGGCCGAGAAGCTGTTGCCATCATGAGCAGAGGCTTCCTCGACATTGCAGACATAGAGAACAGGCTTGGAGGTCAGCAAATTCAGCATCCCGAAGGCACGCTCTTCCTCGGTCTTGCGTTCAACCAGACGGGCAGGCTTGCCTTCATGCAACAAAGTCAGACAGCGCTGGATCAGATCCAGCTGCTCTTTCGCGTCCTTGTCGCCGGTCTTGGCTTTCTTTTCGAGGGCGTTGACCCGTTTTTCAAGACTATCGAGGTCGGCCAACATCAATTCGGTTTCGATGGTCTCGATATCGGCGAGTGGATCGATTTTGCCTTCGACATGCGTAATGTCTCCATCTTCGAAACAGCGCACCACATGGGCGATGGCATCGACCTCGCGGATATTGGCCAGAAATTGATTGCCCAGACCCTCACCCTTGGAGGCCCCGCGGACAATGCCGGCAATATCGACAAAGGTGATGCGGGTCGGAATGATCTCTTTGGATCCGGCAATGGCCACCAGCTGATCCAGACGCGGATCAGGAACCGCAACATCGCCGACATTCGGCTCGATGGTGCAGAACGGGTAATTGGCCGCCTGTGCGGCTGCTGTCTGGGTCAGCGCATTGAACAAGGTGGACTTGCCAACATTGGGCAGGCCGACAATTCCGCATTTGAATCCCATGACACACTCGCCTTTATCGTTTGTTTGAACTGTCTATCCAGTTGTGGTGATCTTTTGCTGTCGATTGCCGCAAAAGGCAAGTTTTGGTTAGCCCATCGCGGCATTGACCTTGCTTTGATAGTCCGCATCTGCCTTGTCTATCAGCAGCGGGGCATTGTCGGCCAGAGCACGGCACAGGTCTTCTACGCCCTGATGTTCATCCTTGGCAAAATTGCTTAACACCCAACCATACACCAGTGATTTATCGCCCGGATGGCCGATACCGATCCGGGTCCGGCGATAATCATTGCCGCAAATGCTGCTGATGGACCGCAATCCGTTGTGGCCGGCATTCCCGCCCCCTGTTTTGACACGTACGACACCGGGTTCAAGATCCAGCTCGTCATGAAAAATCACAACATCATTCAGATCGATCTTGAAAAACCTGATCGCCTCATTGACCGACTGGCCCGACAGATTCATGAAGGTTTCGGGCTTGAGCAGAACAGCGCGGTCGGTGCCGAGGGTCACTTCGGTTGTCAGGCCGGAAAACTTCTTTTTCCAAGGTGGCGCACGACATTGGCGCGCGAGCTGGTCCATCGCCATAAAACCGATATTGTGACGGTTGCCCGCATATTGCGAACCGGGATTGCCCAAGCCGACAAACAGCTGCATTTTGTATTCGTGCCCTGATCGGTGGAGAGATAAAAAAACGCGCCACAGGAGAACCCGCAGCGCGCTTTAGGACAGCAAACGCTTGTGAGCTTACTTCTTGCCAGCAGGTTTTGCAGCTGCAGCAGGAGTAGGCTCGTCCTTCATGCCCGCAGAAGCGACCACGGTGACCAGCGTGAAATCGGACTTGTCGACCGGCAAGCAACCTTCCGGCATCTTGATGGTCGAGATATGGATCGAGTGGTTGATTTCCACGCCGGTCAAATCGACATCCAAAGAACTTGGAATCGCATCGGGTGGAACCATCATCAACACCGAATGTTCAACAATGTTGACCGCACCACCGCGCTTCACGCCGGGCGATGCATCTTGATTGAGAACATGAACAGGCACTTCCACGCGAATTTTCTGGCCGGCTTTCAGGCGCAGAAAATCGATATGCATGGGCAGATCCTTCACAGGATCCATCTGGTAATCACGCGGAATGGCGCGGATCTTATGTCCATCGAGATCGATTTCAAACAGCGTGGTCAGGAAGTGGCCAGCGAAAATCAATTTCTGGGCTTGATTGTAATCGAGGGAGATCGGCTGAGGTGCTTCGCCACCACCGTAAATCACGGCTGGAATACGACCGGCGCGCCGAACCGCACGAGCGGCCCCCTTGCCGCCTTGTGCACGCGCCGAAGCCTGAAGCTGCTTTGTTGCAGATGACATCGGTTTTTTCCTTTTAATAACAACAGCTCATCTGGGCCCTGAACAGGGCTTGCCATGACTGCTTTCACGAATTGCGCTCGTGCCTCCAAGGGTGTCTGCCGAGCGTGAGCGTGTGTTAGCCGAAAAACACAAGAAACACAACCGTTACAGCCATTTTTAGGCAGTCTTGTCCTATTTGAACAAAGCTGCAATGGCGGCCAGCACCCATGCGCCGATCAAAAGCGTGCCGCCGATCGGGGCGATCATCGGGATTGTTGCCGCGGCATGGACGATTGCCCACTCGCTCATCGGGGCAAAAGCCCGCACGGCAATCCCACCTGAAAAGAGCCAAGCCCCGGCCCAGACGGTCATTGCGCAGAACAGGCCCAATTTGGGACGGATCAGGCCGGTGCGTGTCATGGCCAGCATCGCCAGTACTGCCGGAGCGCTGACCATGGCAATGGTGGCTGCCGATTCCAGTGATCGGCCCGGTGCGATATGGCTTGCTGCCGCCGCAAGTGCAACCCCGAAGGCGCCAAGCAGGCAGGACAAGAATGCCAGTAGACGCGCTGTGATCTGGCTCATACGCGAGACTCCGGCTGTTAGATGGCGGGCAGGGGTTCGCCGCGCTCTTGAAGCAGTTTGGCGATATTGGCGCGCAGATCAGCCATGCCGTCGCCCGAACGGCTCGATGTCAGCAGCACTTCTGGAAAGGCGGCAGGGCGGCGGTGGATGGCTTCCATCGTCGTCTCTATACGGGCATCAATTTCCTGTTTTTTCAACATGTCTGATTTGGTGAGCACGATCTGGTAGGAGACGGCGGCGACGTCCAGTGTTTTCAAGATGTCATCATCGACCGGTTTGAAGCCATGGCGCGAATCGACCAGCACAAAAACCCGTGCCAGATTGGTGCGGCCCCGCAGATAATCATGAATCAAACGGTTCCAAGCCGCGACTTTTGCTTTCTCGACCGCCGCATAGCCATAGCCGGGCATATCGACCAAAGTCAGCCAGCCGCCGATATCGAAGAAAATCAGCTCTTGGGTGCGTCCGGGCGTATGCGAGGTGCGCGCCAGTGCATTGCGGTTGGTCAGCGCATTCACAAGGCTGGATTTGCCGACATTCGAACGGCCTGCAAAGGCCACTTCCATGCCCTTCATCGGCGGGAGGGCGTCGAGTTTGGCCGTTGCCCAGGTAAAATCAGCTTCACCGGCAAAAATCTTGCGTCCCGCTTCGATCAAAGCGGGAGGCAGATCGGTGCGGATGGCCGGTTTGTTTGTGTCGGGGCGCGAATTGCTCATTGCCTTACCTTTTATCTTTTCAGAACCCAAAGGCGAGGCCCCCGAAAAAAGGAGGCCTCAGGCTTTGTGCAAGCAGACTTTGCACAAGCAGTGTTGCACAAACAGCCTAGCAAATTCAGCTGATCAAAAACAACCCAGCAAAAACAACCTTGGATCAATTGCCGGCTTTTGGTGGCTTCCCTGTCATAGAGCGCAGGTTATCCCACAATTCCACCTTGACGCCTTGCCGTTTCAGGATGGCGTATTGCTGCAAAACCGACAGGAGATTGTTCCATGACCAATAGATCACCAGTCCAGCAGGGAATGATGCCAGCATGAAGGTGAACACCAAAGGCATCCACGAAAACATCATTTTCTGCACGGGATCGGGTGGCTCGGGGTTCATTTTCATCTGCACGAACATGGTAAAGCCCATGATGATCGGCCAGACGCCCAGCATCAGGAAATGCGGAGGGGTCCAGGGGATGAGCCCGAACAGATTGAAAATCGTGGTGGGATCTGGTGCTGAGAGATCGTGAATCCAGCCGTAAAACGGAGCGTGACGCATTTCAATGGTCACAAATAGCACTTTGTAGAGCGAGAAGAACACCGGTATCTGGATGAGGATGGGCAGGCAACCGGCCAGAGGATTGATTTTCTCGCGCTTGTACAGCTCCATCATATCCTGTTGTTGCTTGACCTTGTCATCGGCGTGCCGTTCGCGCAGGGCTGCGATTTGAGGTTGCAAGGCCTTCATTTTGGCCATGGAAACGTAGCTTTTGTTGGCCAGCGGGAAGAAAATCAGCTTCACGATCACGGTCACGGTCAAAATAGCCAGGCCGAAATTGCCGAACAGATGGAAGAACAATTCGAGCAATTTGAACATCGGCTTGGTAATGAAATAGAACCAGCCCCAATCGATCAGAAGATCGAAATTCTTGATGCCAAGCTTTTCTGAATAGGCGGCAATGGTTTTGACTTCCTTGGCGCCGACAAACAGGGTCGAGGTGATTTCCGTGGTGCTGGCAGGGGGCAGAACGCGGGGCTGCATCAACAGGTCGACCTGATAGCTTTTGGCTACCGTGCCCGAGCCGCTATTGCCCGAATAGGTCAGAACATAGGAAGAGGCTTGATCGGGCGCGATGACCGCCGCCCAGTATTTGTCGGTGATGCCTGCAAAGCCGCCTGTGGCCTCTTTGAAGGTCTTGCCGCGTCCCTTGTTGCCAGCCAGAAGGGCTTCCTTGTCGATGGCGGCATAGTTGAATTCCTGCAAGCCCTGTTCGCCGGCGACGCCGACCAGTCCTTCATGCAAGATGTAGTAGCCCGATGTCGGAGGGGTGCCATAACGCCGCACCAGCCCGTAGGGGTTGAGCGTCACCGGGGCTGAGGAGCTGTTTTCGACGCTGTCGGTCACAGTAATGGCATAGCCTTCGTCGACCGTCAGCTTGCGCTTGAACACCAGGCCTGCACCGTTATTCCAGCTCAGGGTGACGGGTTGGCTTGGGGTCAGTTTCTGGTGGTCGGCAGTCCAGACTGTTTTGGGCGAGGGCACAGCGGTGCCTGCACCAGCCGCTGCAGCCCAGCCAAATTCAGCAAAATAGGCCTCTTCGCTGCCATACGGCGACAATACGCGGATCAGAGGGCTTTTCGGGTCAACTGTTTCCCGGTAATCGCGGAACGAAATATCGTCGATCTCGCCACCGGTCAGCGGGAAAGAACCGATGATCTTGGGGGCTTCGATCTGGATGCGGGCCGAGGCTTTTAAAGCCTCACCCACCGGCACGATTACGGGAGCGGTTGGGGCTGTGGAGGAAGGGGCCTGCGCGCCGGAGGCGGGCTGCTTGGCCGCTTCGATCTGCTTCTTGTGTTCTTCGGGATTGGGTAATCCGAAAAAAGCATTCCAGCCGACCAACACGGCAAGGGACAAGGCGATGGCTAGAAAAAGGTTTTTGTTGTCTTGCATGGTCTCTAGCAATCCTTGTCAGCGGTCGAGATGGTCATCAGGGTCGTTCTGGACTTTGGTGTCAGGATCGGGAATCCGGACGGGGTGGAAAGTGCGTTGCCGGAACGGATTTTGCAACAGCCTTTGCACAACTCTCTACAATATCGGTAATCAGTTGCTCAAACGGTGCTGTAAGGCAATCCCGCCTTGCCACAAGCACATAGTCGTTTGCGACGCTTCCGTCGAGGGGGGCAAGCCGCAAAGCGGCCCGCAATCGACGTTTGATACGGTTTCGTTCGACCGAATTTCCGGTTTTTTTGGTCACTGTAAGCCCGAAACGTGGCGTTGTGGCCGGTAGAGTGTCTGGACCGGGGGCAGATTTTTGCGCGATATACTGCATTGTCATGCGCGGTGTGTGAATCCGCCGGCCTTTGCCGACCGCCAGAAACTGCGGCCTGTCGGTCAACCAGCCTATCGGCGTGGCTATCGTCATCTGCCGGTCTGGAAAATGGTGTAAAGCGTCGGAGGGGGCGTTGTGATCTGGCATGACTGCTGCTGAACCCGCCTTGTCGCCGCCAATGACCCGTCTGCAAGTTATGACTTGCCTGTGGTGATCAAACTGCGATCTTGCGCTGTTGAACCCTGTCTTCCACAGAATTTATTTTAAGGAGAAATGCGCGGCACGTTAAAAACGTTTCCGCGCGTATCAAGATCCATAGGCCCGGGCGGCGGCTGGATCACCAGCCGACCGAAAGGCATCAACGGCTGTCAGGCCGACAAACGCTTGCGACCGCGCGAACGGCGTGCAGCAAGGATCTTGCGACCATTCTTGGTGCCGAGACGGGCGCGAAAGCCGTGGCGGCGTTTACGCACAAGTTTACTGGGTTGATAGGTGCGTTTCACAGCGCGTACTCCGGTTTAGTCTTGGACCCCGTCAAGATCTGGCATCTTGAACAGAGAGGTGACATGTCAAAACGATAAGAACGACAGGAGGACACGATCCATCCTGTTGACCCTTATCACGAGAAAG
Organism: Hyphomicrobiales bacterium; assembly: GCA_947455995.1. GTDB lineage: Bacteria > Pseudomonadota > Alphaproteobacteria > Rhizobiales > Beijerinckiaceae > CAIYZJ01. The sequence goes on from CANGQA010000007.1 coordinate 20,381, forward strand.
AATGATCGCGGGCTTATGAAGGATCGGCGCGAGAAAGTCAACGCACCTGATGGTTTTCTTTGGGCTGAAATCGGTTATCCCGGCCCTGAAGCGTTCGTGGTCAGTCGAAAAGGCTCGAAACACTCTGTTCGAGCGCGGTGCGGCCAATGGCTTCACCCAACAGATCGGCGATCGACAGCACACGGATATTGCGCGCCACTTTGACGGCCTCGGTCGGCAGAATCGAGTCCGTAATCACCAGTTCCTTGAGTTTGGAGGAGGCAATCCGCGCCACAGCGCCGCCGGACAGCACCCCGTGGGTGATATAGGCAAAGACTTCCTTTGCACCCTTTTCCAGCAACGCTTCAGCTGCATTGCACAATGTGCCCCCGGAATCGACGATATCATCAACCAGAATGCATGAACGGCCTGTGACATCGCCAATGATGTTCATGACTTCGCTTTCGCCCGGGCGTTCGCGGCGTTTATCGACAATCGCCAGCGGGGCATCGATGCGTTTAGCGAGTGCGCGGGCGCGGACCACCCCGCCGACATCGGGCGACACCACCATCAGATTGCCATTGTTGAGGCGCTTCTTGATATCGGCGGCCATCAGCGGGGCGGAAAACAGGTTATCGGTCGGAATATCGAAAAAGCCCTGGATTTGTCCTGCATGCAAATCCAGAGTCAGCACGCGGTCGGCCCCCGCATGGGTGATCAGATTAGACACCAGCTTGGCCGAAATCGGGGTGCGGCCCGAGGCGCGTCGATCCTGGCGAGCATAGCCGAAATAGGGAATGACTGCTGTAATGCGGCGGGCTGACGAGCGGCGCATCGCATCAATGATGATGAGAAGTTCCATCAGATGGTCATTGGTCGGAAATGAGGTCGATTGCACGATGAATACATCCTGCCCGCGGACATTTTCCTGAATTTCAACGAAAATTTCCATATCGGCAAATCGGCGGACCGTACATTGGCCCAGCGGTAATTCCAGATAGGCAGCGATGGCTTCGGCGAGCGCGCGGTTGGAGTTACCCGCGACGAGCTTGATCGCAGCTTTCATGGCAGTGGTCCTTCTCACCAAAACATCAACAGAGGGACAGGGCCACATGCCGTTGCCGCAATCTGTGCCCCTGCTCATATCAGGCACAACTCCCGCCTTCAATATCAGGTGGTGCGGTACGCACAGTGAAAAATATCAGGTGGTGCGGTACGCACAGTGAAAAATGGTCAGACAGTCAAAAGCCTTGGGCTGGCGTGTAAAGGCCCGCCTGGCCTGAAGGTTTTGCACGGCGCCCCAAGAAAAGCTGCCTTTCCCGGTAAAACCCTTGGCGACCATAGCCCGTCATTCTTTCAAAAAGCCTGCCAGATCCTTCATGCTGGTTTCTGCCAGTTGGCTGGCTTCGCGGCTGGTGAGTCCGCGCGGGCTTGCGGGTGCAGGCACGGTGCTGGTGAAACGCTGGATGCGGTTTTCCTGTGCATCAAACATATCCCAGACCAATGTGGCCGCCTGATCTTGCGGGAGGTGTGTTCCCGTTGTCAGATAGCCGCGCAGATGCAGGCCTGCCTGATCAGGCGTATTGGTCAGCCTGACACCATAGCGTTGAGCGCCATTTTCCAGTCCGTCCTGCAACGCTTGTTGCAGGGGTTTGGGTACGCCGTCAATTCCCTCGATCACCACAACGATTTCCGCGCCGATTGTGGGTCGCGCGGAGCTATGGCCTGAACTCTGGCAGGCGGTGAGCAGGAGCGCGGGTGCCAGAGTGCACAGCAAGCGGGTGATGGTGCGAAAATAGAGACTCATGATGGTTTTTATATAGCAGAAGCGGCAGAGGGGAAACTCCCGGCATGGTCCGACCCCGTCCAAGCGATAAGGGCGGGGCATAAAATGGCGGGATAAAGCAGGATGGCTGGCTTCCTGCCTCTTTCCTGAAACGCTGACGCACCCTACATCTGGTCCATGGTGACAGCGAAACCCGATCATGACCTGCCAGAACCGGATGCGGACGAGCCCGACGAGCCTGTCGAGGCCGTTTCTGCTGTCGAGCCGCTTGATCTGGGCTTTGACCAGCCCTCCGATCTGGGTGAACTGGCAGCCGGCGTCGAGGTGATCCGAAAATGCCACGCCACTCTGCCCAATAAGCCCGGCGTCTATCGCATGTTTAACGGGGCGGGAGATGTGCTGTATGTCGGCAAAGCCAAGAGCCTGAAAAAGCGGGTTGCCAATTATGTGCGCGAAACGGGCCATTCCAATCGTATCGCACGGATGATAGCCCTCACAGCGGCAATGGAATTCATCACCACCGGGACCGAGTCGGAGGCCTTGCTGCTTGAGGCCAACCTCATCAAGCAACTCAAGCCTCGCTTCAACGTGTTGCTGCGCGATGACAAGAGCTTTCCCTATATTTTGATCAGCGCCGATCACGAAGCCGCGCAACTGACCAAACATCGGGGGGCTCGAAACAGGCCGGGCCAGTATTTTGGTCCCTTCGCCAGCACTTGGGCAGTCAGCCGCACCCTTACAGCGCTGCAAAGGGCCTTTTTGCTCCGGACTTGTACTGACAGCTATTATGAAAACCGCACGCGTCCCTGTCTGCTCCACCAGATCAAGCGATGCGCTGGCCCCTGCACTGGCGAGATCAGCATTGAGGATTACCAGAAGCTGACCAAGGAGGCGCGGGACTTCATGCGCGGCCGCTCGATCAGCATCAAGAAAATGCTGGCCGAGGATATGCAAGCGGCTTCCGACGCGCTCGAATTCGAAACCGCTGCCCGCTTGCGTGATCGTTTGGCTGCTCTCTCGGCCATCCAGTCGTCGCAGGATATCAACCCCCATTCCGTTGAGGAAGCGGATGTTTTTGCCTTGCACATGGAAGCGGGGCAGTTTTCGATACAAGTGTTTTTCTTCCGCAATTTCCAGAACTGGGGTAATCGCGCCTATTTTCCCCGCGCCGACCAGACCTTGGAGCCATCTGAAGTGCTTGGGGCATTTCTGGCGCAGTTTTATGATGACAAGCCTGCCCCCGGGTTGATCCTCTTGACCCATGAGATCGAGGATCGGGATGTGCTGGAAGATGCGCTGTCGTCGAAATCGGGCGAGAAGGTCGAGATTCAGGTGCCGCAGCGTGGTGAAAAGCGCGTGCTGGTTGACCATGCTCTGACCAATGCCCGCGAGGCTTTGGGACGTCGTTTGGCCGAAACCTCCTCGCAGCAGAAATTGCTGGTGGCGATGGGGCAGGCGCTTGGGCTGGAAGGGGCGATCAATCGGGTGGAAGTTTTCGACAATTCGCATATTTCCGGCACCAATGCCGTGGGGGCGATGATCGTCGCGGGGCGTGAAGGCTTTTCAAAACCGCATTATCGCCAATTTACCATCAAATCGACAGAACTGACCCCTGGCGATGACTATGCCATGATGCGCGAAGTGTTGCAGCGGCGGTTTTCCAGGCTGGTCAAAGAGGGGCCGAAGCCGTTGCTTGCTCCTGATCACAAAGTGGCAGGGGACGAGCAGGGCGAACGGGCCGATGCCATGCCCGCTTGGCCCGATCTTGTGTTGGTTGACGGCGGCAAAGGCCAGCTGGAGGTGGCGGTGTCGGTGTTCAGGGAGTTGGGTGTTGAGGGTGTGCATCTGGTCGGTGTTGCCAAGGGTGTTGATCGTGATGCAGGGCGCGAAACATTTATTATTCCTGGTCGGGCTCCGTTCAGGCTGCCGCCGCGTGATCCCGCATTATATTTCATCCAGCGATTGCGTGACGAGGCGCATCGTTTTGCCATCGGCTCGCATCGCGCAAAGCGCAAGAAGGATTTTACCCGTTCCAGCCTGGATGATATCGCAGGAATCGGCCCCACCCGGAAACGTGCTTTGTTGATGTATTTCGGCACGGCAAAGGCCGTGGAACAGGCCTCACTGGACGATCTGGCCCGCACGCCGGGCATCAATTTGAGCATGGCGCGGATGATTTTTGATTTTTTCCACGATGGCGGCGCTTAAAGGGTAACATTTGTTCAAATTCATCGTTGACGCTGGCCGTTTGACAATGTTTTGTCATTCCATGAGCGCAACCGAGAGCCAATCTTCGGCAGCACCCCGCAAATTGCGCGGGGGTGGGCCACTGAGCCTCCCCAATCTGCTAACCTATGCACGGGTGGTGGCGGTTCCCGCTGTTGTGGCATGCCTGTTTTGGTCCGAAGACGGCACGATGCGCTGGATCGCGTTGGGGATCTATACCGCCGCCGCGATCACCGATTTTTTTGACGGATGGCTGGCCCGTCTGTGGTCGCAACAATCCTCGTTGGGCCGTATGCTTGATCCGATCGCCGATAAATTGCTGGTCTCTTCATGCCTGCTGATGCTGGTGGCCGATCATACCATTCAAGGGGCCTGGTTATGGGCGGCGATAGTGATTTTGTGCCGCGAAATTCTGGTGTCGGGCTTGCGCGAATTTCTCGCCGAACTGCATGTCAGCGTGCCGGTCTCGACTGTTGCCAAGTGGAAAACCGCTTTGCAATTGTTTTCGCTGGGATTTCTGATTGTCGGACCTGCTGGCAAGGTGATTTTGCCGCAAACGGTTGAGATCGGCTTGTGGCTGCTGGCGATCGCCGCCGTGCTTACACTGTATACCGGCTATGACTATTTCCGCGTCGGCTTTCGCCATGTCGTCGATTTGGATGGTGAATAATCTATCCGGCTTTTGGGAGCGGCAATGGTCAAACTGGTTTATTTTGCTTGGGTGCGCGAGAGAATGGGGATGGCCGAAGAGATGGTCGAACTTCCCCCCTCTGTCCTGACCATTGCAGATCTTGCGCTTTGGCTTGCAGGCCGTGACGAAGCGGCGGCCTTGGCCTTTGCCAATCCGGATGTGGTGCGGGCGGCGATCGACAAGCACCATGTTTCGCCGCAAACACCTCTGAAGGGGGCACGCGAAATCGCATTCTTTCCGCCGATGACCGGAGGTTGATACGATGAGCGAAGCTGGACACATCAGTCGCCATATCAGTGTGCAAGCCTCTCCCTTTGATCTAGGAGCAGAAGTCGGGAGGCTGACCCAGTCCCGCACCGATATCGGCGCGGTCGTCACTTTTACCGGCTTGTGCCGCGACGAGGCAGGCCAGCTATCGGCCCTCGAACTTGAACACTATCCTGGCATGGCCGAGGGCGAGATGTCCCGTGTGGTGGCGCAAGCTGAGCAGCGTTGGCCGTTGCAGGCGGTCAGCGTCATCCATCGTTATGGTGTGATCAGGCCAGGCGAAGTGATCGTTCTGGTGGTGACCGCCTCCGCCCATCGTGTTGCGGCTTTTGAAGCGGCCACCTTTTTGATGGATTATTTGAAAACCCGTGCGCCATTCTGGAAAAAGGAACATTTGGCGGATGGATCAAGCGGAGGCTGGGTCGAGGCCAAAGCCCATGATGATCTGGCCGCAGAGCGGTGGTCTGCGGCTCAGGTCCCTTCGGTAGATTAGAAATTTCCGGCCTTTAATGTGTCTGCTGGATTGCCGACAGCATCCATTGCCCGCCGGGAACACGGCGGAAAGTCCAGATTTCGGTGGCTTCCTGCGTCTGGTTCGGGTTGCCTGATACCACGCGATTTCCGGCGCGTTCGTACATGGCATTGACGAAGGAAAAGCGCATGGCAACGCTGGCGTAATCGCTGCCGTTTTCGTTCCAGCTTTCAGACAGGTCGCCTTGCAGCAATTTGACCTGCGAGACACGGTCAACCAGCCCGCTCTGGCTGTTACGGGCGAGATCATCGCCGAAATAGGACACCATTTCCGGCGTCGCTAAGCCACGCAAAGCCGACAGATCCTCGCGGCTATAGGCATCCTGCACAGCGCCTAAAAGTTTTTCAAAAGCCGCATAATCGCTGTCGCCGATCTGCACCGGCGCGCTTGATACGCCTGATCCACCCGATGCAGGCGTCATTTGGACAGGGGAGCGTGCATAACCTTGCTCTGCATAGGCAGGTTCCTGCCTGGATTTGCGGAACAGGCTGACGACGAAATAGATCAGTCCGACGACCAGTAAGGCCTGAACCACCAAGCCGATCAGGCTCATGAAACCGCCCATACCGCCCATGAAACCATGTCCCGACAGCATGCCGAACAGACCCGCGCCAAGGAAGCCGCCGGCCAGACCGCCGAGCAGGCTGCGCCCGAAGGAGGGGGCGGCTGCAGGCTGTTGGATCGGAGCCTGTCCACCTATGGAAGGCGAAGAAGGGGTTGGTTGGGTGATGCTCCGCTGCATCGGGGCTGCCCCACCTGGCGCTGTATTGGTGACCGGAGGAGCCGAAAATGTTCTGCTGCCACGGCTGCCCATGCCGCCGCCATCACCGGGGCGGGCATCAACAATACCAAGCGACTGGACAAAAACCATGGATGCGATGGCCAAAACCACGCCGAGACGCTTTACTACGCTTGCTTGTTTGACGACAACCTGTCCGCTCATCGGATATTCCCCTCTCGCTATCATGTTCGATCATGATTCATTATGCCGATGATATGGTGTCTTGCAGGTCTAACTGCAAGGCCTGATTTTGAGAGATCTTCTAGGGTTAGGCGTTCGCCTTCAAGGATGGTTTTTCTGCGTTCTTTAGTAAAAAAGTAACATGATCGCGCTAGAGACAAACGATGAAATCCCGTCTCGTGTGCAAATGGTTAGCCGTATTGGTCCTGCTGTCTGTGGCAGGTTGCGGGCTGTTTCGATTCGAGCAACGCGCCCCGTGGCGCGATCAGGCCGAGCGGGAATGTCTGTCGGCAGGGGCGGTCAAAATAAACACCTATATAGAGCCAGCCCGCGAGGTTGATGGTCCCGGTTCTTGCGGGATGTTGAAACCCTTTCGCATCTCGGCTTTAGCCGAAGGCAGTGTCGGGCTCAAAAGCCGCGCTTTGCTGGCCTGTCCGATGGTCAGCGTGCTGGATCAGTGGCTGATCGAAGTCGTCCAGCCCGCGGCACGGCTCTATATGGGCACAGAATTGGCCGAGGTGAATTTGGGGTCTTATTCCTGCCGCAACGTCAACAACCAATGGAGCGGCAACAAATCCGAGCATTCCTACGGCAATGCCGTGGATGTGATGTCGTTTAAATTCGAGGACGGGCGGACGCTCACCGTTGAGCGGGGGTGGCGTGGGGCATCCGCGGATCAGAACTTCCTTCGCGAAGTCTTTGTCGGTGGGTGCCGGATGTTTTCAACCGTGCTCGCTCCCGGATCGGACATGTTCCATTATAACCATCTGCATCTGGATCTTGGCCGCCATGCCGGCGGCCGTCAGATTTGCAAGCCGGTCATCAAATTCGAGCCTCGTGTGACACCGGCGATGGTCAAAGCTCCGATGAGTATGAAAATCCCGCAAAAACGGACACTCCAGGAGGAGGAGGATAATTCGGGCGAATTTGCCGAGCCGCCCGCCCCCAATCGTGGAGCCGTCCAGTCCACGCCGCTGCCGCCTTCAGGCCCGCAGATGATGAACCAGACCATCCAGCAAGGGAACAGCCATAGCGCGCCAATGTCTGGCGTGCCTTCGCCGAACACGTTGCTGCCGCCGATAAGGCCACCCCGTCTGGGTGGTTTGTATTAGGCTTGATCTCAATTCAGGGATTGGGCTCAATTCAGAGATTGGACTTAATTCAGAGATTGACCTTGCGGCAGGTTCTGTCATCAAAGGCGGCATGAATTACAGACACGCCTATCATGCAGGAAATTTTGCCGATGTGGTCAAACACGCGGCCCTTGCGCTTATCCTCGATTATCTGAAGCGCAAGGACAGTGCCTTTCGGGTCATAGACACCCATTCGGGAATTGGTGTGTATGATCTGGCCGGTGAGGAGGCACAGCGCACCGGGGAATGGCATGCGGGCATCGGCCGTCTGCTTGATGCGTCCTTGTCGCCGGATGCCGCCGCGTTGCTTGCGCCTTACCTGGAGGCTGTGGCTGCGGTAAAAGGCCTGGTCAAACCGACCGCCTATCCCGGTTCGCCTGCCATTGCCCAGCATCTGACACGTGATCAGGACCGGATGATCTTCGTCGAGAAACATCCGCGTGATGCTCTTGCTTTGAAGCAGAATATGGCTGGAGACGAGCGGATCAAAGTGATCGAACTCGATGGCTGGACCGCCCTTAAAGCCTATATCCCGCCGCCCGAACGGCGCGGTCTGGTGCTGATTGATCCGCCGTTTGAAGTGCCGGATGAATTTGAAAAGCTCGCGCAAAATGTGGTCAAGGCCTATAGTAAATGGCCGACCGGCATTTATGCGATCTGGTATCCGCTGAAAAACAAGACGGCCAGCGATCATTTTCGTCAGACCATGCGGGAGAGCGGAATTCCGCGCATGCTATGTGTCGAATTGCGGGTGCGCGAGGAGCAGGATCGCGGCCTTTTTTCTGGCAGCGGGTTGATGCTGGTTAACCCGCCTTTCGTGCTTGCCGAGCAGATGAGTGTACTCTTGCCGGAATTGCTTGCCATTCTCAAGCAGGCGCCAGGCAGTGGCTGGTCGGTGACATGGTTGACGCCGTCTTGATGCTTTGTTGAGAAGCAACGCTACTGTTTCGACATCATTCAATAAAATTGGCATTAAAAAATCATTTTTGATGGTGGACGCCTGCGAATTGCCGACATATCCTGCGTGTAACGATAAGTTTGCCCCAAAGCATGATGCCAGTCTAACAGGCTGCGGGGTGAACATAGAAAGTGGGAATTGCAGATTTCGTTTTGCATTCCGGAAAGGATACGCGAGGGGCACGAATCCATCAGGTGATTCAACTTCGTGATATCTGAAGGAATGCAGGGGCCTGAAGGTCTAACCTTCGGGCTCGTCATTCGGGGCGGGTTCGTTATTCGAAGTCGTCCCCTGATCAGGAGCGATGAGCATGCCGCGTACAGGTGTCGTGAAATTCTTCAATACCGATAAGGGCTATGGATTTATCAAGCCCGATGATGGTGGGGCCGATGTGTTCGTCCATGTCACTGCGGTCAGCAGTGCAGGACTTGCCGGACTTGAGCAGGGACAGAAAATCTCCTTCGAGGTCGAACCCGACAAAAAAGGGAAGGGCCCTAAAGCGGTGGGGCTGGTTGTGTTGCCCGAGTGAGCCGTTTACAGCTAATCATGTGAAATCAGCGGTGGATTGCCGTATCTAATGAGGGCTGCACATGAAATTGCGTTCGTCTCCTTTCTCTCCGTTCGGCCGTAAAGTGGTTATGGTCGCTCATATCCTTGGACTGTTCGATCGGCTGGGCATCGCCACGGCAGATCCGTCCGATCCCAATGATCCGTTGCGGGTGGACAATCCGCTTGGCAAATTGCCGGTTCTGGTGCTCGACGATGGCTCGTCGCTTTATGACTCCCGCGTGATTGTCGATTATCTCGACCATCTCGCCGGTGAAGAGGGTCTCATCCCTCAAGGGGACGCCAAATTCCCAGTTTTGCGGATGCAGGCCCTTGCGGATGGAATTTTAGATGCCTCGATCTTGCAGGTTTATGAAAACCGTTTTCGGGCAGAGGATCGTCGCGAGGCCGGATGGATTTCCTATCAGGCCGAAAAGGTCAAACGCGCTCTGACATTTTTGGAAAACAGCCAACTGCCCGCCATTTCCGCGCGGCCCGATGTCGGCGCTATCGCTCTGGCTTGTGCTTTGGGTTATCAGGATTTGCGCTTCCAGGGCTTATGGCGCAAAGAAAATCCTAAATTGGTTGCTTGGCTCAACGATTTTGCTGCTTCCGTGCCAGCATTTGCATTGACTGCCCCGCCAGCGGCCTGACTGGTCCACCCGCGATAGAGTATAAAAAAAGCCCGCTGCGAAGCGGGCTTTATCATGACGATCCTCAGATCATTAGAACTTGTAGTTGAGCGCGGTGCGGACGATGCCCAGATCGTTACCGAGTTTGCCAACAGCAGTGGTCTTGTTCTCGAGGGCAACATAAAGACCTTCGACGCGAGCGGAGACATTATTGGTGATGGCATAATCAACGCCTGCACCGACAGCATAGCCATTACGCCAGCCCGAAGAATTGTTCGAACCCGGAATTGTGACCTTTTCATTGCCGCCAGCATAACCGGCTGTGATATATGGCATCACGCGATCAAAGGCATAACCAACACGGCCGCGCACAGTGCCGAGGGTGTCGAGGCGGGCCTTGGAACCAGCTGTGCCGGTTGATGAGGCCTTACCCTGCAAGCCGCTATAGTCGAAGTCGCCTTCAATACCGACAACAACTTTGTTTGCAAGCTGCTGGTTGTAACCGATCTGGCCGCCTGCAACAAAATTGCTCGGATCCTTGAACCGCGAACCCGCGGAGCCTGTGAAGGAGCCAAAGCCGTAACCAGCATTGACGCCGATATAGCTGCCCGACCAGTTATAGCTTGGGGCCGCAACGTAAGGTGCAGGGGCCTGCTTGCGGTTTGGCAAGTCGGCAGCAGCAGCGGCACCGGCAGTCAGGGCGAGAGCAGCTAAGCTAAGCGAAAGCAGTTTTTTCATTGTATCAGTCTCCAAAAGTACAGGGAGCAGTTGAACTAATGTTCTTCTGCGTAGAGGATATTTATTCTCTCAATATGTATGAGTGAATCGTCGAATGAGAAACAATCTCTTGTTCGTGCTTTTCTTACAAAATAGTGGCGAGAATATGAATCTAATAAGGCGTATTGTTGTTTTTTTCATAAAAAGATCGTGAATAAATTGTAAATAGTATTCGCTGTCTGTTGATTAAAAGCGGTAATTCCCGCCAATCCGCAGCAGATTGTTTGTGGCGCTAATCGATTGCGGTCCGGTCGATGCCGGATAGGTGTAACGTCCGAGGTCGTAATGCAGCACCTCACCGCGCAATGAGAAGTGCTGGTCTACCTGAAATTCTGCCCCGATCCCGGCGACCCAGCCCACGGCGTTGATGCTTTTGCTGCCAGTGGTGCTTTTGTATTCGGTGGCTGCGATGCCGATACCTCCGGTGGCATAGCCCATCAGATTATTGGCAATCAGATATCCCGCGCGTCCACGCCCGCTGGCCATCCAGTTCTGACGATAGGTATCGGCTACCGAGCGGCTGATGACATCGGAGATGGTTCCATCGGCTTCCAGACCGAATACAAAGCGGTCGGATTGCCAGTTGTACCCGCCCTGCAGACCACCAACCACGCCGGAGATGCGGTTGACACTTGCTTTGCCGAAACCACCGCCACTGTTGACACCGATATAGGCACCCTGCCAATTTCCGCTGAATGATGATCCGTTCGACCCCGAATTGCCGTATGAACTGCCATAGGGGTTACTGCCATATCCTTTGTTCTTGGAGAGGTCAGCCGCTTCAGTGCTGCCTGATTTGAGGCAGAGGGTCATCAGTAATGTTACCATTGCTGTCGTTTTTCTAAACCGTGTCATGACCTTTGCCCCCTTTTGACAGGCGGTATTTGCTCCTGTCCTCCCTCCATCTAAAACGGATGGGGTGTGGGTTAAAGGAGAGCTTGGGAACAGGGTCAACAGTCTCTAAACAAAAAGGCAAAACGGCATGGGGTGTTAAAACCTGTGGCGAAAATAAGGCAGAAATGGTTTGGACATTGATGCCCCTTGAGGAGAATAAAATGCAGCAACGCGGCAAAGCGGCCCTTGTGACGGGCGGCGCCAAACGGATCGGTAAGGCGATTGTCGAGGCTCTTGCGCAAGCAGGTTTTGACGTCGCCATCCATTGCAATGCTTCGCGGCACGAGGCCGATGCGATGGCCCATAGCCTGATTGCTCAAGGACGAAAGGCCGTTGTCGTCTGTGCCGATCTGAACGACATCGATGCCACCAAGGGCCTGATCGGGCAGGCAGAGATGGCGTTGGGCCCGCTGTCTTTGTTGGTCAACAATGCATCATTGTTTGATGCCGATCAGGCCGAAAAGATTGACCAAGCCCTTTGGGACCGGCAATTTGCTGTCAATCTTCGTGCGCCTTGTTTGCTGGCTGAAGCCTTTGTTGCCCGGGTTGATCCGCATGGAGACGATGACCCCTCCATCATCAACCTGATCGATCAGCGGGTCTTGCGGCCCAATCCGCAGTTTTTTTCCTACACACTGACCAAATCAACCCTGTGGACCGCCACCCGCACTATGGCCCAGAGTTTTGCGCCACGGGTGAGGGTCAATGGGGTGGGGCCGGGGCCGACTTTGGCAAACCAGCATGATGGTGAGGCCGGATTGGTTCAGGAACGGTCGGCCTTGCTGCTCTCGCATGGGCCGAATCCCATCGATATTGCTGAAGCTGTTGTCTATCTGGCTCGTGCAAGACAGGTGACAGGCCAAATGATTGCGGTCGATGGAGGACAACATCTGGGTTGGAAAACACCCGATGTGGTTCTGTAATCTGTCTATCGCAGGGCAATAGTGGCCATCAAACGCCCGTAATCGGGCTCATTTGCATGGGTGGTCCGGCGATAGCTGTAAAACAGCTCGGGCTCTCCATAGGTGCACCGGTCCAGATTGGTGAATGAGCCAATACGGGCCTGTTGCAGCTTGTGTCCGATCAAAGCAGGCAGATCAAACATCTGATGACCCGTTTTGCCGGATGGGGTGAAAAATACCGCAGAGGCAGGGTTGTCATCGATGAATCGGGCGTAGAATTCCGGTCCCACTTCATAGGCGCGGGCGGAGATGGTCGGGCCCAAAACCGCATGGATGTTGGCGCGCTTGGCCCCAAGACTCTCCATGCTGTCAAGCGTAGCTTCCAAAATGCCAGTAAAGGCTCCTTTCCAACCCGAATGGCAGGCGCCAATCACCTGCGCTTGCTCATCGGCAAACAGCACAGGTCCGCAATCGGCTGTCGCGATTGCCAAACATAAGCCCGGACGGTCGGTCACCATACCATCGGCTTTGGGACGCTGGTCACGGGTCCAAGGGGTTGTGACAGTCACAACATCAGCAGAATGGATCTGCCAGCATGACAGCAAAAGATCGGACGATACGCCCATAAATCCAGCCATGCGCTCGCGGTTGATTGCGACCATCTCTGGATCGTCATGTGATCCCTGCCCGCCATTCAGCGAGGCATAGATGCCGCTTGAGGCGCCGCCCTGACGGGTAAAAAAGGCATGTCTAATTCCCTCCAGCAGCAAAGGGGGAGCAAGGATCGGTTGGAGTGCGGATGGGGGCATAGTCGTCATGGGGTTACCAAAGCAGGGTCGGGCCTATCGAAGCCGGGAACAAGTTTGAAATCGGCCGAGGCCATGGCCACAGCCTTGAACAGACGTCCCATCGCAACGGGGCTCGCGTCGTCTATCAGTCGGTTGGCAGCCTCTCGGATGGTTGCCGCCTGATCAGGATTGCCCGAACTCAATTGCTCAACCCGCGGCTCAAGGCCGAGCCGCAGCAACAATTCGCGCTGAGTCAGCAAGCTTTGCGGCCTAATGCCAGCCGCGCGTGCCGTTTCCATCAGCAAAGTGAAATTGACGTGGGTGGTCAGATCGCATTCGCCCGGTGCATCCAGCGGGTCGACCGGTTGGTGGTTTTTCAAAGCCTGCCATGAATCGAACAGGGTTGAATAGTCCTTGCTGCCTTTGCTGGCATAGCCGTAATCAATGGCCAGACAGACCCCGCGGTTTTGCGCCAGATGATGGGCCAACTGGTCCATGATGAATGTGCCGATGCGCGGGAGTTCCAGCACCGCATCGGCCGGGGCATCGAGCGTGATCGAGGCATCCGGCTCCATGGACAAGCCAAGACATAGCGAGCCGTCGTCATCAAGCCCGATCAGACGTTCGTGCCAGCCATGGTCGGTCTTCTGCATTTGCCGGATCGGCAAAGCATCAAAAAACTCGTTGGCGAGGATGATGCAAGGGCCGTTTGGCAAGGTTTCGATGCTCTGGTGCCATTCGATCTGGTCGATCCATGGTGCCAAAGTCACTTCCTGCATCTGGCGCAGCACGGGACTGGTTTCGACCAGATGCACCCGCATTGCGCGTTGGAAGCCTTTTACAACCCGCAATACCCGCAGGGCATCAGCCATCAACGTGCCACGGCCCGGGCCTAATTCAACCAGATTGATGGTTGATGGCGCGCCCAGTTGTAACCAGCATTCTCCCGCCCATAAACCGATCAATTCACCGAAAATCTGCGAAATTTCTGGCGAAGTGATGAAATCACCCGTTGTACCGAATGGATCCCGCGTCATGTAATAGCCATAGCGTGGATCACCAAGACAGATCGCCATATAGCGTTCGATGCTGAGAGGCCCTTCGGTGCGGATCAGTTCTTTCAGCAAAGGGATCAGGGGCGCGCTCATGCCATTGGGCTTTCGTGATGATCGGACATCGGAGGCTGGCGTAGTGCACGAATGACCATTCCAAGACCCAGCAAAACCAGTGGCACTGACAGCAGCATGCCCATGGTGGCCCCGCCAAGCAGGAAGCCGAGTTGCTGATCAGGCTCGCGGAAAAATTCCGAGGCAATACGGGCCAGGCCATAGCCCATGCCGAACAGGCCCGAAACCAGCCAAGGACGCTTGAGCGCACCTTGGCGCACAGCCACAATCAGCAGCAGGCCGAGCAACAGGCCTTCCAGTCCCGCCTCGTAAAGCTGACTGGGATGACGTGGTACGGGTCCGGCCAGAGGAAACACCACCGCCCAAGCCACATCAGTCGTCCGGCCCCATAATTCGCCATTGATAAAATTGGCAAGGCGTCCCAAAAACAGGCCGATCGGTGCCACTGTAGCCGCCACATCGAACATGGCCGCCACCGCCTCGCCATGGCGGCGCGCGCTGATCGCCAAGCCCAGGGCGCAGCCAGCCAGCCCGCCGTGAAACGACATGCCACCCTGCCAGACGCTCAGAATGTTTTCGGGGTGGGCAATGAAATGATCGAGATTGTAAAACAGCACATAGCCGGTGCGGCCACCCAGCACGACCCCTATGGCGGCATACAAAATCATATCATCCAGCAATGCGACACTCGGCGGGTTCCGCTGCCCCCACAAGAAGGACTGTTGGGCAAGGCGCACGCAAAATTTCCAACCCAGCATCAAGCCGCCAATATAGGCCAGGGCGTACCAGCGGATCACAAATGGACCGAAACTGATCAGCACAGGATCAATGGCAGGAAAGGGGATCACGAAAAACGGCATTCGGCAGGCTCCCATATGTCATGACCTGAGATGCCTCTTATGGCAGGCTTTCGTCAAGCCGCTTCGCGGATCAGGGCCGAGAAAACGCTGTCGCTTGCGTCTGATGGATGAGAAAAATGCTTTGTTATGGGTGAAACAATCGACCAGCCGTGCTAGAGATCGGCCACTATAAACCGATACAGGAGAGATGGTCATGCAGGGCGGCAACAAGATTCTCGATGATTTCGCACGCATGATGACCGATGCCGCGGGCATGGCGCAGGGTGTCAAACGTGAAGCTGAAGGTGTTTTCAAATCACAATTCGAGCGGATGATCCGCGATATGGATCTGGTGACCCGCGAGGAATTTGAGGCCGTGCGCGATATGGCGGTCAAAGCGCGCGAGGAAAACGATGCTTTGCTGATCCGTCTCGAAGCCCTTGAAGCCAAGCTGGCACAACACGCAGGCGAGTAAGCCATCTGGCTCTGCTATCGCGCAATCGGTTTTGTTCGCGATCGGGTCAAAATCAAAAAAAGTGTAATCGGGTGTGGACATTGTTTTGAAGTGATTGTGCATGGAGCGCGAATCCATGAGTGTCCATCTCGCTCGGTGTCGATGTGAGTCGCCTCTGGCCAGTTGGTTCAACCGGCCTCAGTGATCCTTTTCAGATCGGGCATGTTCTGGACGGTTCTCGTCCAGAGCAGGTGATCTGGAGACGGGACCGCAATGGCCGCCATCGAATTTAATCTCAGCGAACGCAGTGAGCATCCGCTCGACATTGTCGAACGGCTCGCCGCTTTGCACGACTGGTCTTTTGATCGGGCGGATGAGAATGAAATTTCCATCACTGTGGAAGGCAGCTGGTGTGATTACCAGATTGCCTTCACATGGCTCGACGAGATGGAGGCCCTGCATGTCGGTTGTGCATTCGATCTTAAAACCTCGCAGCGCCGCCGCGCTGACGTCAACGAATTGGTCTCGTTGATCAACGAGCATTTGTGGATCGGCCATTTCGATCTGTGGGCCAAAGATGACGTGGTGATGTTCCGCCATTCCCTGCTGCTGGCGGGCGGCGCAGAGCCCAACGGGCACCAATGCCAGGCCCTTTTGAAAGTCGCGGTCGAGACGTGTGACCGCTACTATCAGGCATTCCAGTTTTTGTTATGGGCGGGCAAAAGTCCTTCCGATGCGCTGGCCAGCGCGATGTTCGAGACTGTCGGAGAGGCTTAAGCCATGGCTCGTTTTCCTGCTTCACTGGTTCTTGTCGGCGCGGGGAAAATGGGTGGAGCGATGCTCGAGGGATGGCTGGCCGGTGGTCTTGATCCCCGTCATATCAGCGTGATCGACCCGCAACCTGCAGATTCTCTCACGGCTCTGGCAGCGCAGCATGGGTTCGCACTCAATCCCCCCACCACATTGTCTACGGCCGAAGTGGTGGTGTTGGCTATTAAACCGCAAATGCTGGATGAAGCGTCTCCGCATTTCCGGCCTTTGATCGGTAACCAGACATTGGTGATCTCGGTGCTGGCAGGCAAAACCGTTGCCGATCTGTCGGCGCGCTTGCCGCATGAGCAATCCAATGCCGCCATCGTGCGGGCGATGCCCAATCTGCCGGCCTCAGTAGGGCGGGGGGTAACGGGCTGTTTCGCTGCTGCGGGGGTTTCTGACCGTCAGCGCGCCCTCGCCACCACGCTGTTGTCCTGTGTTGGCGGGGTGGAATGGGTTGGCGAAGAAAACCTGATTGATGCGGTCACCTCGGTCTCTGGTTCCGGTCCAGCCTATGTGTTTTTGCTCGTCGAATGTCTGGCCAAAGCTGGCGAGATGCAAGGCCTTCCCGCCGATGTGGCGGCGCGTCTGGCACGGATGACAATCACTGGCGCAGGCGAATTGTTGCACCAGTCCGATCTGTCGCCGGCCACTTTGCGGACGAATGTCACCTCGCCCGGCGGGACGACAGCCGCGGCCCTTGACGTCTTGATGGCCGATGACGGGCTCAGCCCTTTGATGATCAAGGCCGTCGATGCCGCCCGCAAACGCGCTGTCGCGTTATCGGGTTAAACGGCGAACTCTTGATCAACTCGGCACTGGATATCGCGCCCGCTTGACCCTATCTTGTTTTGAAGCGTCGTTCGCAAAGGAACAGGACATGCAGCAACCATCAATCCGTGATCGTATCATCGACGCCACCATGGTTTTGGCAGCGCATCGGGATTGGGAAACGTTCGATATCGCAGATGTGGCACGCCAGGCCGAAGTGAGCCTGAGCGAGTTCCGTGATTGCTTTCCATCCAAAGGGGCCGTGCTTGCAGGGTTGGCAAGACGTATTGATCAGGCCGTACTGGCCGATGAGGCCAAGGAACTGGTCGACGAGCCCGCACGCGAACGCCTGTTCGATGTGTTGATGCGCCGTCTGGATGCGATGACACCCTATAAAGCCGCGATCCGTTCGATCATGAAAGCGGTCCGGCGTGATCCGCTGATGCTGCTCGCGATGAACCAGATGGCGATCAATTCCATGCGTTTCATGCTGGCTTCTGCCGGAATCGATACCGAAGGGCCACTCGGTGCCTTGCGGATCCAGGGTGGCGTGTTGCTGTTTGCCCGTGTGGTCGAAGTCTGGGTCGACGACGAGGACAAGGATATGGCCAAAACCATGGCGCGGCTTGACCGCGAACTGGACCAGGCTGGCAAGATCATCCACAAGATCGAAGGGTTTGCGGGAGCCAAAGGCCCGTTGCACTCTCTGTGCGAACGATTGCAGGCAGGTCGTTCGGCTTCGCGTCCACGTCGGTCACGCCGCGATAGCGAAGCGGCCTGAGCGAGAATGTCTGGCATGCAACAAGCGGTCGAACCGGTGATCAATTTTGATCAATTCCAGGCCGTCGATATACGGGTAGGGCGGATTGTGGCGGTTGAAGCCTTCCCGCAAGCCCGTAAACCGGCATGGAAACTCACCATTGATTTCGGGGCCGAGATCGGCACCAAGCGCTCCTCGGCGCAATTGGTGGCCCGTTACAGCGAACAGGATCTGCTGGGACGGCTGGTGATGGCAGTGGTGAATTTTCCACCGCGCCAGATCGGTCCCTTCATGTCCGAGGTCCTGACCCTGGGCGTCCCTGATTCCGAAGGAGCGGTGATTTTGCTAACGCCTGATCAAGCCGTTCCCTTGGGCGGCAGGATGTTCTGATCAGATCGGGATCCGTATGGTGGCACGCAGGCCGCCGAGCGGGCTGTCGGTGAGATGCAAATCCCCGCCATGAGCGCGGGCAATATCACGGGCAATCGGCAGGCCCAGACCCGAGCCGCCCTCATCGACATTGCGGGCTTCGTCGAGACGGACAAATGGACGAAACACTTCCTCGCGCTGGTCTGCCGGTATGCCCACCCCGTCATCATCGATGTGGACGGTGAGCCAGCGGCTGTCGCGTTCGGCGATGATGGCCAGATTGTCTCCATAGCGGGCCGCATTGGCGAGCAGGTTCAGCAGGCAACGTTTAAAAATGTCTGCGCGCAGTGTCACGATTGGATCGCCAGTGAAGGATACGGTGACATGATCGCCGGAGCGGGCGGCGTCTTCTCGCAATTCTTCGAGAAACTGGTTCATATCCACTTCGCTTGCACTGCTGACGGTATCCTCGCCGCGCGCAAAAGCGAGATACCCTTCCAGCATCCGGCTCATCTCGTCGATGTCTCGGCGCAGGGCCTCCGTTTCCGGATTATCTTCCATGATGGCCAGCGACAGTTGGAAACGGGTCAAGATGGTACGCAGATCGTGGCTGACGCCGTTCAGCATTGTCGTGCGCTGTTGCATCGTGCGCTCGATGCGGCGTTTCATTTCAAGAAAGGCGTAGCCTGCACGCCGCACCTCACGCGCACCGCGCGGTGAGAAATCGACATCACGGCCCATGCCGAAACTTTCGGCAGCCTCCGAGAGCCGCTGGATCGGCCTGATCTGGTTGCGCATGAAAATAATGGCAATCGCAAGCAGGACCAATGCGGTGCCGAGCATCCAGACGATGAAAATGTGTGAATTGGTGGCATAGGCGAGCGAACTGCGGAATTTGACAGCCAGAATCCCCTGATTGATGGGGATCTGGATGCGGACAATGCTCGGATTGCTGGTGGTGTCCAGCCAGAAAGGCCGGTCGATCCGCCGTTTGAGCTGGTCAGCAAACACATCATGAAACCGCGAGAGAAATTGCCGTTGCGCCGGAGCAGGAAGCGGGGCAGCAGGCAGAATGTCGATATCGAGCAGCATCCGATCGAGTGCCAATCGGCTGATCTGGTCGAATTCGTTATCCTGCGGATAGGTGTCAAGAATATCGATCACAGCGGCAATATCCTGCGACACAGCGGCAGACAGGCGCCGTGTTACCGACAGCCAGTGCCTGTCCATGAAAGCCAGACCGATCACGGTTTGCAAAATCACCATTGGCGCAATGATGATGATCAGTGCACGCGCCAGCAGTCCGCTCGGCATCTGCCGGCCCAGCCAGCCGGTCAACCGCCGCCAGAGCCGGATCGGCAGCGGTCGCATGGCAGTGCGTGCGCTTTGGGACAAATCAGGTGGCAACAAGGCGATATCCTACCCCGCGAACGGTTTGCAAATGGGTGGGATTGGCCGGGTCGGCCTCGATTTTGCGACGCAGGCGGTTGATCTGTACATCGACCGTGCGCTCGTTGGAAATATCCTCATGGGCGGCAAATTCCTCGCGCGGCACGGTCTGGCCGGGGCGCGTTGCCAGCAGTGTCAAAATGTCGCGCTCGCGCTCGCTGATTTTCACCAGCTCGCCATCGCTGCGTAATTCTCCCCGGCCGATATGATAGACGAAGGGGCCGAAGCTGACCTGTTCGACCGTTTCAACGGTTATGGTCGTCTGGGTGGTGCGGCGGCGAATATTGTTGAGACGCAACAGCAATTCGCGTGGCTCGAAAGGTTTTGACAGATAGTCATCGACCCCGATTTCCAGCCCGCGCACTCTGTCATCGGTCTCGCTACGGGCTGTCAGCATCAGGATCGGGACATCTGAGGTGGTGCGCAGGCTTTTGGCAAAATCGAAGCCGTTTTCTCCCGGCATCATCACATCCAGAATCATTCCGTCAAATTGGATGACCGACAAGGCAGCGCGCGCATCGGTGGTGTCACGCGCCACACTGATTCGATAGCCATGATCACCCAGAAAACGTGCCAGCAATTCGCGCAGGCGGCGGTCATCATCCACCACCAGAACATGCGGGGCATCATCTGCAAGAGGGAGGGGAACCGATTTTGTCATGGCACCATCATAGCACGGTTTCAGACATCAGGCGCCAGTGTTATCCGGCATGCTACCGCGCCACCACATCCCGATCCTCTGGATTGATCATCGCAAGCAGAAAATCCTTTGTCACCGAACGCGTATCGGGGCCGAGCTCCGAGAAAGCGCGGTTGATGCGGCGGGCTTGCAACAAAGCCAGATCGACTGCCAATTGATGCCCCGCACTGGTGGGGAACAGCAGACGCTGCCGCCGGTCGCTTTCGCCGGCTCTGCTGTCGATATAGCCCTGTTCGATCAATTCCTTGAGCACGCGATTGAGGCTCTGTTTGGTGATTTTCAAAATATCCAGCAGCGCGGCAATGGTCAGGCCGGGGCGGCGGTTGACAAAATGCAGCACCCGGTGATGGGCGCGGCCAAAACTGTATTTTTCCAAAATCCTGTCTGGGTCACTCACAAAATCACGATAGGCAAAAAAGAACAGCTCGATAAGATCATAGGGAACAGATGCGGCATCCGGCCCGATAGGGGCAGGCACATTACGGTCACCGGTATTGGCATTTGCCATGGTGCCATCTTCTGGTCGTTTGGCCACATTCATCAAGCGCGCATCCTTCGGGATTGATAAAAAGAGCGAGAAACAGATTGAAACACAGAAATTTTATGTCAGTGTTATTGACATATTTCAGCTTGATTGTTACCCGTCAAGACCTCGAAACGACATAAAATGATCAACCGCTTCCAGAACGGGATATTCGCGGTTGGGTGTGGATAAACCAGAGGAGCGACAGTGATGGCTTTGATCCCATTTGATTTGCGTGATGGCTGGATTTGGCTCAACGGCAAGCTTGTCCCTTGGCAGGATGCCAAGCTGCATGTGCTGAGCCACGGATTGCATTACGGCTCCAGTGTGTTTGAGGGCGAGCGCGCTTATGGCGGCAAGATTTTCAAGACCACAGAACATTCACAGCGTTTCCACAAGTCAGCTGAAATCCTTGATTTCACCATTCCATATTCGGTCGAGGAACTGGATGCTGCCAAAGATCTGGTGGTGACCAAAAACGGTTTCCAGAGCTGCTATGTCCGGCCAGTCGCATGGCGTGGCAGTGAGATGATGGCTGTTGCTGCCCAACATGCCACCATCAATGTGGCGATTGCAGTCTGGGATTGGCCGTCGATGTTCGATATGGAACAGAAGATGAAAGGCATCCGTCTGGATGTGGCCGATTACCGTCGTCCTGATCCGGCAACCGCTCCGGTCCATTCCAAAGCGGCGGGTCTTTATATGATCTGCACGATTTCCAAGCATCGCGCCGAGCGCAAGGGCTATGCCGATGCGATGATGCTGGATTGGCAGGGTCGCGTCGCCGAATGCACCGGCGCCAACATTTTCTTCACCAAAGGCGGCGTGATCCACACCCCGATTGCCGATTGCTTCCTCAACGGCATCACCCGCAACACGGTGATTGATCTGGCCAAGGCCAACGGCATCGAAGTGGTCGAACGCCGCATCATGCCGGACGAGCTGTCCGATCTGGAGGAATGCTTCATCTGCGGCACGGGCGCGGAAGTCACCCCCGTCTCGGAAATCGGCCCCTACACCTTCGCCCCGGGCACAATTTCGCGCACGCTGATCGATGCTTACACGGCAGCCGTGACCCCGAAATAACGGGTTTTGGACGTTTTGACGAGATTGCAAACCCGCTCTTCGGAGCGGGTTTTGTATGTGAAGGCTCATTTGGGTGTTGACAAAATTGCAATTTGTAATTTAACATAATCCCACATCAACACTTGGAGCCCTAGGTATGACCAAAATGAACCCATTTGCTAATGAGCCTTCATATGTTTCCGCTTTACGTAATGCTTTAGAGGGTAGACAAAATCAATATGTCGATCCACCACGATCAGGAGGTAAAAAGCAAACATCTATTAGACTGGATGATAATGTATCATTGCACATAGAAGAAATTTCAAAAATAACAGGATGGAATTACAATCAAATAATTTCATCTTTTATTAGAAATGGATTGTTTAATCTTTATGAATTCACACAAGAAGATATAGTAAATAAAATTATTGTGAAACTAAAAATTGATTTAGAAGGTATTGCTTTAGCAAATCAGGCTAAAAGAATAATTTCTGAATTAATTTTTATTTTGTCATCTAAATCTTCAGATTTAGATGACTGGGAGGCTGCGCATTTAAAAGATGCGATAGATTCTTTAAGGTCCGGTTATGCTAAATATGCAATAATTATTGCAAATAAAGCATTAGTTCCTGTTGAACAAAGAAGTACTGATCCTCAGTACGTAAAAATAATTCCTAAAAATAATGAGTCAATTAATGATTTAAAAAAATATTTTGAAGAACTTATTTGATCATAATTTACCGCTTCATCCGTGACGGCTTCTCGCCCGCGCCTTTTGGTCTTGCACCGCCACCCATGCCGTCGGGACCCATTTCGTCGAGGGTGGGTTTGCGGGCGCGGGTCGGGGTGTTGGCACGGTCGCCATATTGGCGTTCGCCCTCGAAACGACCCGCGCCGCGCTCGATCTCCGATTGCTTGGCCATCGGATCATTGGCCAGCATCAATTCGGTGGCTTGCAGCCGTTTGATCTCGTCGCGCAGGCGTGCTGCGGTTTCGAAGTCGAGATCGGCGGCGGCCGCTTTCATGCGCTTTTCCAGATCGGTGATGTTGGCCTGGAAATTATGGCCGATGCCGGCCTGCTGGCCCGCCATGCCCAAATCGATCTGCACGTGGTCGCGCTCGAACACGCTGTCGAGAATATCGCCGATCGAACGTTTGACGCTTTCGGGCGTGATGCCATGGGCCTCGTTATAGGCCTTCTGTTTCTCGCGGCGGCGGTTGGTTTCGGCAATGGCGCGTTCCATCGAGCCGGTGATCTTGTCGGCATAGAGGATCACCCGTCCATCGACATTGCGGGCGGCGCGGCCAATCGTCTGGATCAGCGAGGTTTCGGAGCGTAAAAAGCCTTCTTTGTCGGCATCAAGAATGGCGACAAGCCCGCATTCGGGAATATCCAGACCCTCGCGCAACAGGTTGATGCCGACCAGCACATCAAAAGCACCCAAACGCAGATCACGCAAAATCTCGATGCGTTCGATCGTGTCGATATCGGAATGCATATAGCGCACGCGCACATTGTTTTCGTGCAGATATTCGGTCAGCTGTTCGGCCATGCGTTTGGTCAGCACGGTGACCAGCGTGCGATAGCCGACAAGGGCCACCTTACGGACCTCGCCCAGCAGATCATCCACTTGCGCTCGGGCGGGGCGGATGTCGATTTCCGGATCAATCAATCCGGTGGGCCGGATCACCTGTTCGACAAACACGCCGCCGGATTTCTCCATCTCGATCTTGCCGGGCGTGGCCGAGACATGCACGGTTTGCGGGCGCATCGCGTCCCATTCCTCGAACCGCAACGGGCGGTTGTCGAGGCAGGAAGGCAGGCGGAAGCCGTATTCTGCCAACGTCGCCTTGCGTCTGAAATCGCCGCGATACATGCCGCCGATCTGCGGCACAGTCACATGGCTTTCATCGGCAAACACAAGGGCATTGTCTGGCAGATATTCGAACAAGGTCGGCGGCGGTTCACCAGGCAGGCGGCCTGTCAGATAGCGTGAATAGTTTTCAATGCCGGCACAGACACCGGTGCTTTCCAGCATTTCTAGATCGAAACTGGTGCGTTGGTCGAGCCGCTGGGCTTCCAGCAACCGTCCGGCGCGGATCAGTTCGTCGAGCCGCTTGCGCAACTCATCCTTGATGCCTTTGGTGGCCTGATTGAGGGTTGGGCGCGGAGTGACATAATGCGAATTGGCATAGACTTTGACGAATTCGAGATCGGCGGTTTTGTTGCCGGTGAGCGGGTCAAATTCGACAATGGATTCCACCTCGTCGCCAAACAAAGAGATGCGCCAGCCGCGATCCTCGTAATGGGCCGGAAACAGTTCGATCAGATCGCCGCGCACACGGAAGGTGCCACGGCTGAAATCCTCGTTGTTGCGGCGATATTGCAGGGCCACCAGATCGGCAATCAATTGGCGCTGCTCGATCACCTCGCCGACTTTGACGCCAAAAGTCATGGCCGTGTAGGTTTCAACCGAACCGATGCCGTAAATACAGGAGACGGAGGCGACAATGATCACATCGTCGCGTTCGAGCAAAGCGCGGGTGGCGGCATGACGCATCCGGTCGATCTGCTCGTTGATGGTCGATTCCTTCTCGATAAAGGTATCGGTACGCGCCACATAGGCTTCGGGCTGGTAGTAATCATAATAGCTGACGAAATATTCCACCGCATTGTCGGGGAAAAAGCTCTTGAACTCGCCATAGAGCTGAGCGGCCAGCGTCTTGTTGGGAGCCAAAATCAGGGCTGGGCGCTGCGTCCGGGCAATCACCTGTGCCATGGTGAAGGTCTTGCCTGAGCCGGTCACACCGAGCAGAACCTGGTCACGGTCCTGGGCCTGAATTCCTGAAACCAGTTCCTCAACCGCGGTCGGCTGATCTCCTGCAGGCTCATAGTCCGATACGAGGGTAAACGGCCTGCCGCCTTCCGATTTATCGGGGCGCACGGGGCGATGCGGTGTCCATTCTTTCTTGTCCCGGAATTGTGGGTCGCCCAGTTCCAGCAATTCCTTGAGAGCATCCAACGTCGCCGCCGCGCCCGTGCCAACTTCTTCCAGGCCGGAGTCAGGCTCTTGCTCATCGCTATAGCGTTTGACATTGCCCTGCCGCACCTTGCGCGGTTTTTCCGACAGCATGGCCTCACGGGACAATTCGGTATCGCGCCCACGGCCGATATAGAGAGCGGGCACCGGTTCGCCAGAGTCGAATTGCGCCTGCGGGATTTCAGAAAAGCCGCGCATGGCTTGATTGCGGCGCTGGTTATCCTCCTCCTGCCTGTTCAGGGCAGGATTAAGCAGGGCCGCCAGATGCGGCCCTAATTCTTTCAGCTCGGGCTTGGCAGCCTTCGGGCTTTTGCCCTTGGGTGCAATTTTCGGGGATTTGGCCATGAAAGGTAAATGGGACGAAACCGGTGCGTGAGCAAGAGGGCATGGCATTATTCCGTCCGCTTTTTCGTCTTTCGACAAAATCCACTGCGAATCGGTCTCCGGCATGTGAAAAAGTTGCAAAGCTGACCCATCGGGCTGGCATTGCGACAGGATGAATGATGATTTCGGCAGATTGGGTTCCCGCCATCGGAACTGCGGCGGCTGTTCTAACCACTCTGTGCTGGGTGCCGCAGGCGTTGAAGATCATCATAACCCGCAACACGCACTCGATTTCGTTGCTGACCCAGACGATTCTGGTCACAGGCATCCTGATGTGGCTGGTTTACGGGCTGGAAATGGACGACCAGCCGCTGATCTGGGCCAATAGTGTGACACTGTGCCTCAATGCGCTGATCCTTGGCCTGAAGCTGCGCTATGGCTGACCACGCTGCCCTTGTTCGCGGTCTGCTCGAAGCGGATGATCCTGTGAACCAGATAATAGAGCAGCAGATTGCAAATCAGTCCTGCGGGAATGTGGTAGCCTTCCTGCAGTCTGTAATTGAAGGCCGTACAAAGCCAGAGACCGGCCATAAGAAGCCGGTCACGCCGAACCCATAATGCGCAAGGGTGCTGGCGGATCAGCAGCACACAAGCCAGCACCGCGACCACCATATCGTAATGAATCAGATAGGGGGCAGTCAGCGCTATGCTCGCCACCAGCAGGGCGGCTTTGAGCGGGCGTGATGTGTCTGTTCGCCAGACCTTCCATAACACATAAAGCGTCAGTCCGGCGCTAACGAGTTGGGCAAGATAGGCCAAAGCTGGAGGACCATCCAGCAATCGAACACTGCCAAAAACCGAGACATAGTGATGGGCACCAGCACCGATCTCCGTCAATAAAATGGTTTTGCTCTGTGTCAGCGAACCCCAAAAATCCATCCAGATCTGTGGACCGAATGCCAGTGCGGTAATGCCTATTTGCACAGTTAGCCAGAACGCGGTCAGCCAGATGGTCGACCATAAGCGCCCGGCGGCAAAGGCAACCGGAAAAACAAGGCCCATATGGGGCTTGAACGCCAGCAGACTGGTGCTCAGCGCCGAAGGCTTTTTGTTTTCGATAAAGGGCAGCATCGCAAGGCCGATGAAAACCGTGCTTAAAACACCATTTTGCGCATAGTTGGTGTTGATGATGATAATGGGGCAGCCCGTAGCGATAAGCGCGGTTCGCCAATCGGGGATCAGTCGATAGACCAGCAACACAAAAACAGCCATGGGCAGCAGGCACCACAGCATGAAGGCAACAGGGACCGGCAACAGTGCCAGTGGCCCCAGAAACAGCAGGAATTGCGGAGGATAATGCCAGCCAAATTCCACGCCCTGCGGGCCGATCACCTGTTTGATATGTTCGGAATGCCAGTAAAAATCATAAATTTTTCCGCCGTTGCCCTTTAATGCCGCGACACCTGCTGAAAAGAAAGACTGAAAATCATGCCAGAACGGTCCAAAATCGGCATGGATAATACCCAAGCCGTTTAGCAGTAAAGCCCCGCACATGGCCAGCGATGTCAGGCTGAAGACCACACTCAGCGGCACAGCGGCCAAACGCAAAAACCGATCGAGGAAGGCCGCTATATCGGCTATAATATCAGGAGCTTGATCATTGCCCTGATCGGAAGTGGCGGAGCAATTCGTCACCTCCTCAGGCGGTAGCATGTCAGGCATAAAAATATCCTCGAATATTAATTTTTTTGAAAAATATTACTCAACAATTTTTTGATCATAAGGATATTCGCGGCGGTTGAACAGGCTCGGAATGCCGATTTTGCATCAGATTGGTGATTGGGTATCTTGCCCTGTGACGCGAGGAGGACTAGACCTGTCTCGCACGCTGATTAGCACCTGTCTTTTTACCCACGGAACCGGAGTGTTCACGATGTCCTTTCTCGCAAAGTCCCTTGCCCGCGTTAAGCCTTCTGCCACCATCGCAGTGACGCAAAAAGCGCGCGATCTGAAATCGCAGGGACGCGATATCATCAGCCTTTCGGTTGGTGAGCCGGATTTCGATACACCCGACAACATCAAAAAGGCCGCTATTGACGCGATCAATCGCGGCGAGACCAAGTATACACCGGTGGCCGGTATTGTGCCGCTGCGCGAGGCCATCGCAAACAAATTCAAGCGCGAGAACAATCTCGACTATAAGCCCTCGCAGGTCATTGTCGGCACTGGCGGCAAGCAGGTTTTGTTCAATGCCTTTGCTGCCACTCTCAATCCTGGCGATGAAGTCATCATCACCGCGCCTTATTGGGTCAGCTATCCCGAAATGGTGCTGATGAGCGGTGGCGAACCGGTGATTGTGATGACCAGTATCGATAAGCAGTTCAAGTTGCAGCCAGAGGATCTGGAACGGGCCATTACCCCTAAAACCAAATGGGTGATGCTGAATTCTCCGTCCAACCCTTCGGGCGCTGCCTATACCCGCGCCGAAATGAAGGCCCTAACCGATGTGTTGATGCGTCATCCCGATGTTTGGGTCCTTACTGATGATATTTATGAGCATCTGGTATACGGCGATTTCAAATTCGTGACCCCTGTCGAGGTCGAGCCCAATCTGTGGAATCGCACATTGACCATGAACGGCGTGTCGAAATCCTATGCCATGACCGGCTGGCGTATCGGTTATGCCGCCGGTCCCGATGTGATCATCAAAGCAATGGATATGATACAGGGACAGCAAACCTCGGGGGCCTGCTCGATTGCCCAATGGGCGTCCGTCGAGGCTTTGAATGGTCCGCAGGATTTCATCGGCCAGAGCCGCAAAGTGTTTGAAGGTCGCCGCGATCTGGTTGTGTCGATGCTCAATCAGGCCTCGGGTCTGAAATGCCCAACCCCCGAAGGCGCGTTTTATGTCTATCCGTCGATTGCCGAACTGGTCGGCAAAAAGGCGCCATCAGGCAAGGTGATCATGACCGACGAGGATTTCGTCACCGAATTGCTGGAGTCGGAAGGTGTGGCGGCCGTCCATGGTTCTGCTTTCGGTTTGGGCCCGAATTTCCGTATTTCCTATGCGACATCCAATGATCTGCTGGAAAATGCCTGCGCAAAAATCCAGAGCTTCTGCGCCTCGCTGCGCTGAGCCTCCACCCAGTCCTGCAAAACGCCCCGTCAACATGAACTGACGGGGCGTTTTTTATGGGAGTGAGCGATCGACAGGTTAAAAAAAAGCCGGTGGTCACACATGAGATGTGCGAGCCAACCGGCTTAGAGAAAAAGGCTGACACCTTCCGGTGTCGGCACTTTCAAGGGAATAGATCTCATCAACCCGTCTGGAGGGGGGGATGACAGGGACGAAATCTGCATTCCACGGATTATGGGTAGCAAATAGTCTGATCTGCGCGCAACGCATAAGACGTCATGGCAGTTATGCACTTTATGAATAATGCGGCTAATCGCCGCATTTTTGTGTCAATGGGTCCAACGCTGGGCTTTCGAGACCAGGAAATCACGGAAAACCTGAACACGGGCAACCGTTTTCATCTCCTCGGGATAGGCGAGATAGCTGTCGAGCGTGGCCATTTCCATATTGGTGAGAATTTGAACGAGGCCGGATTCCGGCTCGACCAGATAATCGGGCAGTACGGCTATGCCCAGCCCGCGCTCCACGGCCCTTTTCAAGGCGGTGATGTTACTGACGGTCAGTCCGGGCAAACGAGGATTGCGGGGTTCGCGTCCCATCGTGGTCAGCCAGTGCACGCCGACCAGATAAGACGGCGCAATGCCGCCAAAGGTCATGATCCGATGATTGTCGAGATCGGCGACATCCTTGGGCGCGCCATGGGCCTTGATATAGTCGGCAGAGGCCCAGGCATGGAAATGCACGGTGAACAGCTTGCGCTGGATCAGGTCACTCTGTGTCGGTTGACGCAGGCGGATGGCAATATCGGCCTCGCGCATCGAGAGATCGAGTTCCTCGTCGGTCAGCATCAACTGCACGCGCACTTCTGGATAGAGGTCCATGAATTCGCCCAGACGCGGGGTGAGCCAATGGGTTCCCAGTCCGACCGTTGTGGTGATCCGCAAATCGCCATTGGGACGTTCGCGGCTGTCGGTCAGTCTGGCGCGGGTTGTTTCCAGCTTGAGCATCATCTCGCGGGCGGTGCGGAATAATTGCTCGCCATGTTCGGTGAGGATCAGTCCGCGGGCATGGCGGTGGAACAGCGGCACACCGAGATCACGCTCAAGCGCTCCAACCTGACGGCTGACCGCCGATTGGCTGAGGCCAAGGCTGTCACCCGCATGGGTGAAGCTGCCGGCCTCGGCAGCGGTGTAAAAAATCCTGATCTTGTCCCAGTCGATCCCGGGTGGATGATAAATCGGATTGGTCATACCCATTATTCTGCAGCCTTACGCTCAACGTGATGGCCCGCCAGCCAACGTTCTGCCTCTAGGGCAGACATACATCCCATACCAGCGGCGGTTACAGCCTGGCGGAATACATCATCTGTCACGTCGCCCGCAGCAAACACGCCTTCGAGCGAGGTGGCGGAGGAATCAGCAGCGGTCCATATGTAACCGCCTTGTTTCATGCGGAGCTGTCCGTCGAACAACTGGCTGGCCGGAGAATGGCCGATCGCGACAAACACACCATCGGCTGCAATATCTTTCTTGCTGCCGTTCTGGGTATCCACCAAGCGCACGCCGGTTACCGAAGGCGGGGATTGGTCACCCGTGATTTCGTCGATGGCCGCGTTCCAGATCACCTCGATCTTGGGGTTGGCGAACAGACGGTCCTGTAAAATTTTCTCTGCACGGAAACTGTCGCGGCGGTGGACCACGGTGACTTTGGAGGCAAGATTGGCGAGATATAGTGCTTCTTCGACAGCCGTATTTCCGCCGCCCACAACGACCACTTGCTTGTTGCGGAAGAAAAATCCGTCGCAGGTTGCGCAAGCCGAGACGCCGAAGCCTTTGAAGGCTTCTTCCGAGGGGATGCCGAGCCAGCGCGCCTGGGCGCCAGTGGCAATAATCAGCGCATCACAGGTATAGGTTGCGCCTGAGTCACCCGTCAGCCGGAACGGCTGGTGTGACAGGTCTGCCTCAAGGATATGATCCGACACCATGACCGTCCCGACATGGATGGCCTGTGCGTGCATTTGTTCCATCAGCCAGGGGCCCTGGATAGGATCGGCAAAGCCGGGATAGTTCTCGACATCGGTGGTGATGGTCAGCTGTCCGCCCTGCTGCATCCCTGCTATCAACATCGGTTCAAGCATGGCGCGTGCCGCATAGATCGCAGCCGTATATCCGGCGGGACCGGAGCCGAGAATGATCAATTTCGCATGGTGATGCGGTTTGGACGCAGTGGAAGACATCGGTGTGGTTTCCAAATCAAGTGTCGATGGCGGATCAAATAGGCAGGCAGGATAGCTTAGCGGTGGGTTATTGCTTGGCGGATGGCCTGTGCAATCACCGGAGTTGAGTCTAAAGGCTCATATGCATAGCTTTCAAGTCCGCCCTGAAACAAACGCACAGCTCCGTGGTCAATTAACCCCTGAATAAAGCGTCTAATTTTGCCAGCGTTGCCAAAACGTCGCGCCGAAGGCTCAAAAACCAGAACCGGATGACCGGTAATGCAAGCCTCACTGACCATGTTCACCGAATCAGCTGTAACCACAATCATGTCGGACAATGCCAGCATGGCCAGATAAGGATTGGCCCCTGTCCCATCCCAGATATACCCGCCAGAAGCCGAAATGACCGATTTAACGGCTTCAGCCAGCGCAGGCGGGGTGCGGCGCGATAGAGTGACGATCAGTGCTGCACCCTGTCGGCTGATGCTTTTCAAATGCCCGACAAATTGAGCGGTATCGTCGGGCGTAAACACATGGTTACGGCTGTCTCCGCCGACCAGCACGGCAACACGGGGATGCGGCAGCGCCATCAAGGCGCGTGGCGGCTCGGCTTTGGCAGCCTGAATGGCCGACATTTGCAAACGGTGTGGCGAGGTCAGCGTCACCAGCACATTGGGGCCCCGCAGATTGTCATGTTCGGGGACCCATATCAGATCGGCTGTGCCGGCACCGGTGCGCGGATCTTTCAGGCAGACGGTAAAGGTTTTGTTGTGCGAGGCGCGTTTAATCTCCCGTAAAGCAGGGATAGCCCTGCGGCCGGAAGCCACCACCAGGTCAGGAAAGGGGGGCGCAAGAATAGAGCCGGGCGTATCAGGATGCTCGTTCGGGTCCATCGGCCCCCAAGGGGCAAACCAGACCCAAGGCTTGCGGGGAGCGATTCTTTTGATCTCTGGTTTCAGATGCAGGGCATCTGTGACCCCGAGACATTGCAGTTCGTCGCCTGCCTTGCCATCTGTAATAATCCAAGCGGTTTTCAGTGAGGCCACGCCTGATTTCCTTAACTGTACATAGAATTGGTCACAAAGAGGTTGTTCTGGATGCGTGATCGCGTCTAAACAAGCGATGAGCACTGACAGAGGGTGAGAGTCAACCGTGTCAATCAGACTTGACGAGACAGACCGCGCGATTTTGCAAGAATTGCAAAGCAATGGCCGTATGACCAATGTCGAATTGGCCAAGAGGATTGGTATGTCGGCTCCCCCCTGCCTGCGGCGCGTGCGCGCTTTGGAGGAGGCGGGGGTGATCACCGGTTATCGTGCCCAGCTCGATGCCAAAAAACTCGGCGTCGATGTCGTCTGGTTTGCCATGGTGCATCTTCAATCGCAGGCAGAAAGTGATCTCGAAGCGTTTCGCGCCCGCATCAAGGCATGGCCCGCGGTGCGTGAATGCTGGATCCTGTCCGGCGACATCGATTTTCTCTTGAAATGCGTCGCACCCGATTTATCCGGATTCCAGTCACTGGTGAGCGAATTGACGGGGCTGCCCAATGTCAAAACGATCCGCTCGGCCTTAACGCTCGGTCAGGTCAAAGACGAGCCGCTGATACCGCTGTGAGGCTTTAAAACAAAAAGCCCACAAAGTGATATGCCTTGATCCGAACGCAGTTTGCCAATGATCAGATAAATTTCACGCCGGTGATTTCATAGCTCTTGCCGCCACCCGGCGTGTTGACCTCGACATTGTCGCCGATGGTTTTGCCGATCAGAGCGCGCGCAATAGGAGAAGAAATCGATACACGCCCCTGTTTGACGTCGGCTTCCATATCCCCAACGATTTTATAGGTGCGTGGCTCTTCTGTGTCCTCATCAATCAGCTGCACGGTAGCGCCGAACTTGATCACGGTGCCCGATAATTTGGAAATATCGATGATCTCGGCACGCGACAGCTTGTCTTCCAGCTCTGCGATGCGGCCTTCATTGAGGGATTGCTGCTCTTTTGCGGCATGATACTCGGCATTTTCCGAAAGGTCGCCATGGGCACGCGCTTCCGATATTGCCTGAATGATGCGCTGGCGCTCCACCTGTTGACGGTGTTTGAGCTCTTCAACCAGGGCCTTGTGGCCCTCGGCTGTCATCGGGACTTTTTCCATTGTCTTGTTTCCGTCACCCCAAAAAATACAAAAACCACACCGGCCCTATGGATCGCAAGCCTGAGGACAGTATGGGCAACATGATGATCGTGTTGGGCTTTGATTCGGTTTTTTAAATGCTCTGCTCCTGATACGAACATATTTTCGTTTCAGCACCAGCCCAGTCAACCGACCTCGCTGCCATTCCAACCCGTTATTCCCTATGAAAATCGGGCTTAGTGAAAGTAATCCTGTAACGCGCAGACTTCCAGATCGCCGGCAAGATAGGCCTTAATACCTTGGGTTGCCGCCACAGACCCAGCTAAAGTGGTGTAATAGGGCACTTTATGCAAGAGGGCTGCCCGACGTAATGAACGAGAGTCTGATAATGCCTGTTTGCCTTCGGTGGTATTGAACACTAGTTGGATGCCGCCGTTTTTGATGGAATCAACCACATGCGGACGGCCTTCCAGCACTTTATTGATTTTTTCGGCAATCACGCCATGCTCTGCCAGATAGCGTTGGGTGCCGCTGGTGGCGACAATGGTAAAACCCAATTCGACCAGCATCTTGATGCTTGGCAAAATACGGGTCTTGTCCTGATCGCGCATCGATACGAACACGCGTCCCGATTTGGGCACATGGGTCCCCGAGCCCAGCTGGCTTTTGGCAAATGCGGTGCCGAAGGAGTAATCCAGGCCCATCACTTCGCCTGTCGAGCGCATTTCAGGGCCAAGCAGGACATCGACACCGGGGAAGCGGGCAAACGGAAATACCGCTTCCTTGACCGCGATATGGTTGAGCGTATGGGGCTGGAGGTTGAAGGAGTCCAGATGTTCCCCTGCCATAATGCGGGCGGCCACTTTGGCTACCGGCGTGCCAATGACTTTTGCGACGAAAGGCACGGTGCGCGAGGCACGCGGATTGACTTCCAGCACATAGATTTTGTCGTCTTTGATGGCAAATTGCACATTCATCAGACCGCCGACTTCCAACGCCAGAGCCATGGCTTTGGTTTGGCGCTCCAGCTCGGCAATCATATCGGGAGCCAGCGAATGCGGGGGCAAGGAACAGGCGCTATCACCGGAATGAATGCCCGCTTCCTCGATATGCTCCATGATGCCAGCAATAAAAACATCTTTGCCGTCGCACAGGCAATCCACATCAATTTCGGTTGCATCGGTCAGATAACGGTCAAATAGCAGCGGGTTTTTGCCCAGCACCGTGTTGATCTGTCCTGTCTTGTCGTTCGGATAACGGGCCTTGATTTCGTTTGGAACCAGCTCGGGCAGGGTGCCAAGCAAATAGCGGTCGAAGGTTGCCTCGTCATGGATGATTTCCATGGCCCGGCCGCCCAGCACATAAGACGGGCGAACCACCAGCGGCAGACCAAGTTCGGCAATCACCAGCCGGCTTTGTTCCACCGAATAGGCAATGCCGTTTTCAGGCTGGCGCAGGCCAAGCTTGTCGAGCAGGCGCTTGAAGCGGTCACGGTCTTCGGCCAGATCGATCGCATCGGGCGAGGTTCCGAGGATCGGGATGCCTGCGGCTTCCAGTGCCTTGGCCAGTTTCAACGGGGTTTGCCCGCCAAATTGCACGATCACCCCAACCAGGGTGCCGTTTTCCTGTTCCTTGTTCAGAATTTCGAGCACGTCTTCGGCGGTGAGCGGCTCGAAATAGAGCCTGTCGGATGTGTCGTAATCGGTCGAGACGGTTTCTGGATTGCAATTGATCATGATGGTTTCATAACCGGCTTCGGTCAGTGCAAAGCAGGCGTGACAGCAGCAATAATCGAATTCGATTCCTTGACCGATCCGGTTCGGGCCGCCACCGAGAATGACCACTTTCTTGCGGTCAGAGGGATGCGCCTCGTCAGCCGGAACCCCTTGGAAAGGGGTCGCATAGGTCGAATACATATAGGCGGTGGGCGAGGCAAATTCTGCCGCGCAGGTGTCAATCCGTTTGAACACTGGACGAACATCGAGCGCACGGCGGTGTTGGGACACTTCGGCCTCGGTCAAACCGACCAGCATGGCCAGACGGGCATCGGCAAAGCCCATGCTCTTGAGCTGGCGGAAATTGGCCGCGTTGGTGGGCAAGCCATAAGACCGCACCTTGGCTTCCATATCGACAATGCCCTGCAACTGTTCAAGGAACCAGGGGTCGATCTTGCAGCTTTCGTGAACCTCTTCGATCGAGAAGCCCAGACGCAAGGCTTGCACGACTTTGAGCAGGCGGTCCGGTGTCGGCGTGCCGAGGGCGGCTTTGATGGCATTGCGGTCATCACCAAGGCCGAGCCCTTCGATTTCGATTTCATCAAGGCCTGTCAGTCCGGTTTCGAGAGAGCGCAGAGCCTTTTGCAGGGATTCTTGCAAGGTCCGTCCAATGGCCATGGCTTCGCCCACCGATTTCATCGCGGTGGTCAGAGTGTTTTCAGCACCGGGGAATTTTTCAAAGGCAAAGCGCGGGATTTTGGTGACGACATAATCGATTGTCGGTTCGAACGATGCCGGAGTGGCTCCGCCGGTGATGTCGTTGTCGATTTCGTCGAGCGTGTAGCCAACCGCCAGCTTGGCCGCGACCTTGGCGATCGGAAATCCGGTTGCCTTGGAAGCCAGAGCAGAGGAACGCGATACGCGCGGATTCATCTCGATGACGATCATGCGGCCTGTGGCGGGATCAACGGCAAATTGAACATTCGAGCCGCCGGTTTCCACACCGATTTCACGCAAAACAGCCAGCGAGGCATCGCGCATGATCTGGTATTCTTTGTCGGTCAGCGTCAAAGCGGGGGCCACAGTAATCGAATCGCCGGTATGGACGCCCATCGGATCGATGTTTTCGATCGAGCAGACAATGATGCAGTTGTCGGCTTTGTCGCGGACAACCTCCATCTCGTATTCTTTCCAGCCTAGCACGCTTTCTTCGATCAGAACTTCGCTGGTGGGCGATGCGTCGATGCCGCGTTCGACAATGTCGATGAATTCTTCCTTATTGTAGGCAATGCCGCCGCCCGTGCCGCCCATGGTGAAAGAAGGGCGGATGATGGCGGGAAGTCCGATGTCCTTGAGGGCTTCCAAAGCACCTGCCAGCGTCTTGATATGGTGGGAGCGAGGGGTTTCCAGACCGATCTTCGTCATGGCGTTACGGAACAATTCGCGGTCTTCCGCCTTGTCGATGGCTTCGGCTGTGGCGCCGATCATTTCGACATTGTATTTTTCCAGAACGCCCATTTTTTTGAGCGACAGGGCGCAATTTAGCGCGGTTTGCCCTCCCATTGTTGGCAAAAGCGCGTCTGGGCGTTCTTTTTCAATGATTTTGGCAACAATTTCCGGGGTAATCGGCTCGATATAGGTGCGGTCGGCCATGTCAGGGTCGGTCATGATGGTGGCGGGATTTGAATTGACCAGGATGATCCGATACCCTTCCTCCTTGAGCGCCTTGACAGCCTGTGTGCCTGAATAGTCAAATTCGCAGGCCTGCCCGATGACAATAGGGCCTGCACCGATGATCAGGATGGAGGAAATATCTGTCCGTTTCGGCATAGGAGCCCCTTGTCTTTCATCACATCCGGCGCACGATGACCGGCTTCAGGTGGTTTATGGCCTTCACCATCGGCCCGCCTTGCCCAGCCTGTTACAACAGATCTGGTTAAAGCAATCCACACGGTTGCAGACAATACCGACCAAAACCGAAGTTTCGGACCTGATACCGTCTGACAATCTGGCGTGACTCATCCGGCGAGACTGTTTCGCCTGAAAGTCGTGCGCTTCTAAACGAATTTAACATCTGATGGAAGAGCCATGCACTTTGTTACTAGCATGTTCACGCTTTTGCAGGGGGCAGAGCTTGTGGAAAAAGATGACTTCATCCCCATAAATCGTTAAGGCTCACCTTGTCTCAACTTTGGCGCGTATCCGGCGCGAAAGTTTTTCGGAAGTGCTTCAATGGCCAGCGTAACAAAACAGTTCAGCAGCTTTGTCGTCATTGGCGTTATTGTCACTTGCGTCCATTACGGCTTGCTGATCGGGCTGGTTGAGTCGGATCTCATGAACGAAGTGCCTGCCACGCTGACCGGTTATCTGGTTGGCGGCGTTCTTTCATACCGTTTGAACCGCCGTTATGCTTTCCAGAGCTCGCGACCGCATACTGAAGCCACATGGCGGTTTGCTGCTGTTGCGGGTGTCGGTTTTGTCGTGACGGGCGTCACCATGCATTTTTTGCACGAGGTTTTAGGGTTCCATTATATTCTGGTTCAGATTGTCTGCACCAGTCTGGTGATGGTCTGGAGCTTTACGGCCAACCGCATTTGGACTTTCGGTCCCAAGGGTGGAGAGTAAGTCTTGGGGCGTGGCTTGGTCTTGTGGCGGGGATTAAGTCTGGTCCGGCTGTTCAAGCCGCAACCCGTTGCAGCTCGAAGGTCATGCGTCCCTGGTCATGGCCTATATTGAGGGCGGTTCGCTGCGTTCTAAGGCCCAGCCTCGCCCCTATTGTTTCGATGTCCTGGCTGGAATAGCGGGTCAGCCCATAGGCTGCGCGAATTTTGCGGTAGTCCGATAAAAAGGTCCGCATTAGTCCGATCATCGCCTCGGTCATAAACTGTTCTTGCCACGCAAAGTGCAGCAAGGCGCCCGCATCGGCCAGAACGGTATGATCGGGCGGGATGATGTCACCGACGATGATTCGTCCGTTGGGAGCCAGCAAAGGTGCTAAGCCTTCCAGCAAGGCTTGGGTGTCGTCGAAAGCCAAATATTGCAAAACCGAATTGATGATGATGCAATCAACACTGCCTTCATCGAGATCCAGCACCTCGTCAGGGGCCAGCACGGATATATTTTTTGCGTTTTGATGCCACTCGTTCAATCGTTCGCGGACACTTGCTGCCCCATCGCTCAAAATTAGTTTCTCGCAATGGCGTGCCACATGTTCGGCCGACAAGGCTTCGCCGCAACCATAGTCGATTACCACCCCTGTTCTTGGTGGGAGACGTTGCACAATATCCTCGCCAACCCGCATGTGATGGCGCTGGCGATGTTTGTCGCACACATAGATGCTGTGGTTTCCGTTCCAGAAATCAAGCCAATTCAATGCGCAGGCTCCTAAAATTGATACGCATTAACGAGATAAATGACACACTCAGTTACAGATTTTATATTATAATATCAGATGCTTATTTATGGTTTATCTTTTTAAGATAACTGATCAGATCGCCGATGTCATCGGGCTCGAAAATGAAATGCGGAACATTGGCTTCACCATGTCCCATGGTTATTCCTTCACCCAGCGCTTCTTCCAAGGCTTCCAGCTGGTAACGTTGCGACAGGGTACGGAACGGGGGCGATTTCGGATTAGGGCTGTCGCCCTTGAGGCCGATGGCATGGCAGGACGAGCAATTTTCCCTGGCCAGCATTTCGCCGCGTTTGACTGAATCAACTTTTGCATTGCGCGGCGCGCTATTGCCCGCCGCCGTCGACACCAGCACGATCATGGCAGCTGCGATCAGCCGCATGCCATCAACTCCATAAAAAGACTGACGGGTCCTGGTCGTTTGCCTGTGATCTGCCATCAATTGGTCCTTATCGGAAAAGCGGATTGCCATGCAGCAAGCATAGGCAAACACACCAACCCCACAAGGTCAATATTTTCATGCAATAAGCATAGAAATCTGTTGTTTCAAGCTGCCTTGTTGGCCATGACCATATCGAAAAACCGATCGAACAGGTAGTGGCTGTCTTGAGGGCCGGGTGAGGCTTCGGGATGGTGCTGCACCGAGAAAGCTGGCCTGTCTGTCAAGGCAATGCCGCAATTTGAGCCATCGAACAGCGACACATGTGTTTCTTTGGCATGGGCCGGCAAGCTGTCTCGGTCCACGGCAAAGCCGTGGTTCATCGAGACGATTTCCACTTTGTTGGTAGTGAAATCCTTGACAGGGTGATTGGCGCCGTGGTGGCCCTGATGCATTTTCATCGTGGTTGCGCCAACAGCCAGCGCCATCATCTGGTGGCCAAGACAGATGCCGAATGTCGGAATGTGCTTGTCCAACAACGCCTGAATAACCGGTACAGCATAGACACCGGTTGCGGCAGGGTCGCCTGGTCCATTCGACAGAAACACCCCGTCAGGCTTAAGCGCCAGAATGTCTTCGGCCGATGTTTGGGCAGGCACAACGGTGACCTTGCAACCGCGGTCCGCCAACAGACGTAGGATATTGCGCTTGACCCCGTAATCAATCGCCACGATGTGGCATTTCTCGATCTCGCGCTGACCATAGCCTTTGCCAAGGATCCAGCTTGTTTCATCCCAGGAGAAGCGTTGCGAAGAGGTCACAAATGGCACCAGATCCAGCCCGTCCATGCTTGGCATGTCCTTGGCCTGGCTTTTCAGAGAGGCCAGATCGAAAACCGCGTTGGGCTGATGGCTGATCACGGCATTCGGCATGCCATGTTCGCGTATCAGTGCCGTCAAAGCACGGGTGTCGATCCCCGCAAGGCCGACAATGCCACGCGCTTTCAGCCAGGCATCGAGATGTTTGGCTGCACGCCAGTTGGAGGGGGTGGTGACATCGGCATGTACAATCACGCCACGCACACCCGAAGCCGACGCCATGTTGACGGTCTCAATATCCTCGTCATTGGTGCCGACATTGCCGATATGCGGAAAGGTGAAGGTGATGATTTGCCCTGCATAGGACGGGTCGGTCAGAATTTCCTGATAACCTGTCATCGCTGTGTTGAAGCAGACCTCGCCGGTCGCCTCGCCAGTTGCGCCGATGCCGATACCTTCAAAAACCATGCCGTTGGCCAGCACCAGCAGCGCTGTGGCGCGTGGTTCTTCCCAACCCGACATTGGGGCCTGATCTTGATGAGAAGCCATTTTCGTCCTAAATCTGCCAGCACAGCCCGTTTGCGAGGTGGTTAGCGCATCGCAAAGGGTGGCGTGTCACACTGAATCTGTTGATATCGCCGGAAATTAGGCGCAGACCACGCCAAGGTCAATCACTGTTGTGAACAACCGGCGACGGATTGGCCATGTAATAACATTTATTTTCCCGTCTTACCCGATCGGGTACAGGGCAGGAGCAAACAGGAAGGCTTGAAACAATGGCTCTGCGTGATGAATTTTCCTCGTCCCTCAAGGACGCCATGCGTGCAGGCGACAAAATGCGGCTGTCGACGATCCGCCTGATTACCTCATCGCTGAAAGATCGTGAAATCGAAGCCCGGGGAACAGGCAAGGAGATCGGCGAGGATGATATTCTTTCTTTGCTGCAGAAAATGGTCAAACAGCGTCAAGAATCGCTGAAAATATATGAAGATGCCGGTCGCATGGATCTGGCTGAACAGGAACGCGGAGAAATTGCCGTGATCACCGGCTTTTTACCCAAGCAGATGGATGAGGCCGACGTGGCGGCGGCTATTGACGCTGCCATTGCTGCCACTGGCGCGGCGGGCATCAAGGATATGGGTAAAGTTGTCGCGGCCCTCAAACAGGCCCATGCCGGACAGATGGATTTTGGCAAGGCCAGTGCCATCGTCAAGGCGAAGCTGGTCTGATCGCAATGTTTCTGATCAGGGTAGGGTGAACGCGTGGTCCTTGCGCTCTGGTGGGTATCAGATTTATCCACAGGGACTCAAAGCTTATCCACAGGGAGAAGATCTGATTGCGGGGATAAGAGCGTTTCAGGCAGACAGGGCAAGGGGCGGGAAGGCCCCAATCCCGCCCGATCTTGCTGTTATGGAGCGTTCATTTGGCGAATGACCTTTGATCGAGGGCGATCAGAGGCCTTATCCTGTTAAAACTCTACCGAACGGCGTCATGGAATGGTATGAAAGATCATGCGTTACCCACCCTCCATTCTCGATGATATCCGAGCCCGCCTGCCCGTTTCAGCGGTGGTGGGACGACGGGTCAAACTTGTCAAAGCTGGCCGCGAGTGGAAAGGGCTGTCGCCTTTCAATGCCGAAAAATCACCCTCTTTTTTTGTTAATGATCAAAAAGGGTTCTTTCACGATTTTTCTTCCGGGAAAAATGGCGATATTTTCAAGTTTTTGATGGAAACGGAAGGTGTCAGTTTCCCCGAAGCCGTCGAGCGGCTGGCCGCTGATGCCGGTGTGATATTGCCCAAGCTCAGCATCGAGGCCGAGGAGCAGGAGGTCAAACGCACCGGTCTGCATCATGTGATGGCTTTGGCGCAGGAGTTCTTTCAGGCGCAGCTGATGGCTCCTGGCGGCGCGCAAGCACGCGCCTATCTCGACGGTCGCGGCTTGGGAAGAACCGTCTGGACCAGCTTCGGCATCGGTTTCGCCCCCAATGACCGCCATGCTTTGCAGCATTACCTGACCGGAAAAGGCGTGATTGTGCCTGATATGATCGAGGCGGGATTGCTCATTTCGGGTGAGGATATCCCTGTGCCCTATGACCGTTTTCGTCATCGGGTCATGTTTCCGATCTGTGACACCAGGGGCCGGCCGATTGCCTTCGGTGGCCGCACTCTGGATAAGGATGTCTCAGCCAAATATCTCAATTCGTCCGATACCCCTTTGTTTCATAAGGGTGATGTGCTGTTCAATCATCACAATGCACGCAAGGCGGCCCATGATACCGGGCGGGTTATCGCAGTTGAAGGCTATGTCGATGTGATCGCCATGAGCATCACCGGATTTGCGGAAACGGTCGCTCCGCTTGGGACTGCGTTGACTGAAAACCAGCTGACATTGCTGTGGCGCATGTGTGACGAGCCGATCTTGTGCTTTGACGGCGACAAGGCCGGGAGGCGTGCGGCCTGGCGGGCGATTGATACCGCTCTACCCCATCTGAAGCCCGGCAAATCACTGCGTTTCGCGCTATTGCCGGAGGGACAGGATCCCGATGATCTGGCCCGTTCAGGTGGCAAAAAAGCCATCGACGATGTGCTGGAACGCGCCACCCCGTTGGTGGATCTGTTGTGGGCGCGCGAGTTGGAAAAGCACTCGCTGGATACACCCGAACGCCGTGCTGCTTTCGAGCGGGATGTGCGGATCATTATTTCGACCCTCAAGGATGAGGATTTGCGCCGTCATTACAAGGCCGAAATCGACCAGAGGATGGCTGATCTGATGCCATCGGGAGCCCGGCGGACGGCCAATCAGGGGCAACGCAGCGACTGGAACCGTGATTCACGCGCTCAAAAATCCAGCCTGTTTGGTGGGCGCGGGACCGGTCGCTCAGGTGGCAATATGCGCGAAAGGCCTTTTCATCTGCGCGAACCGGCGCGCGCCAGCCACAGTTTGAGCAGCAGTCCTCTGTTTTCGACCCATCGCAGCATTTCTCCGCGCGAGGCCTTTATTCTAGCGGTTTTGGCCTGCAGGCCGGATCTTTTGGGCCGTTATGCCGATGATTTGGCCAATATGGACTTTGCTTCCCCT
>CANGQA010000008.1 GCA_947455995.1 Hyphomicrobiales bacterium
ATGGCTGCGGCCACGCTTGGCGCTTCGCCCTGCATTTCGGCATAGCGGCGGCCCATCAACCCCTGCACTTCGGGGAATTCGCCGACCATTTCGGTGACCAGATCGGCCTTGCACAATTCGGCCGCCCGTCTGGCTTGGACACCATCGGCCCCCACCACGGGGGCGAGTTCAGCCGCCAGTGCCATGATCCGGTCAATCCGCTCTCCTTGTGTGCCCAGTTTTTCATGGAACACGATATTGAGCGCACGCAATTTGGCCAGACGCTGATGAAGCAACGTGCCTTTGGTGGCCTCAAAGCCCG
Source organism: Hyphomicrobiales bacterium (assembly GCA_947455995.1). Lineage (GTDB taxonomy): Bacteria > Pseudomonadota > Alphaproteobacteria > Rhizobiales > Beijerinckiaceae > CAIYZJ01. The sequence goes on from CANGQA010000008.1 coordinate 302, forward strand.
GCAAGGGCTTCTGGTCCAGCTCCCAGAAATGGCGGGCATCGGACAGGCGGGCGCGCACCACGCGCTCATTGCCCGCAATCACCTGCTTGCCACCGTCAGAGGCCTCGATATTGGCCGTCAGCAAGAAGTGGTTGGACAGGTTCCCGGTTTTGGGATCGCGGAGCACAAAGCATTTCTGGTTGGCGCGAATGGTGGCACGGACCACTTCGGGCGGGATCACCAGAAAATCGGGATCAAACGAGCCCATCAGCACCACCGGCCATTCGACAAGCCCGGCCACTTCCTCAAGCAGGCCGTCATCTTCCACCAGTTCCAGCCCGCGTGCAAAAGCCAGATTTTTGGCATCATGCAGGATGATGTCCTTGCGGCGATCGGTATCCAGCACCACTTTGGCGCGCTCGAGGCTTGCACCATAATCATCGAAACGGCGCACCTGAATGGTGTCGGGCGCATGAAAACGATGGCCGCGCGTGGTATCCCCCGACGCCAACCCGTCGATATCGAAATGGATCACCTCGACCGATTCGGTTTCAGGCCCGAAGGTGCAAATGATGGATTGCAAAGGCCGGACCCAGCGCAAGGCCCCCGCTTGCTGCGAGGCCTTGCCCCAGCGCATTGATTTGGGCCATGGAAACTGGCGAATGATGGCAGGCATGATATCAGCCAAAAGATCGGGCACAGCGCGGCCTGCTGTTTCCAGCACCGCCACATAGAAATCACCCTTTTTCGGATCTGTCTCGATCTTGGCTTGCGAGAGATCGGTCAGGCCCGCGCTTTTCAAAAAGCCTTGAATAGCCCCGTCGGGCGCGCCGACGCGCGGACCCTTTTTTTCTTCCCGCTGGTCGGGCTGGCGGGCCGGCAAACCAGCAATATGGAGCGCCAGGCGGCGCGGCGTTGCATAGGCCTGCGCCCCTTCATAGGTACAACCGCGCTCTACCAGGGCATTGGTGACCAAAGACTTCAAATCCTGAGCCGCCTTGCGTTGCATACGGGCCGGAATTTCTTCGGAAAACAGTTCGAGCAACAGGTCAGGCATGAGGTTCAATTTCCTGAGATAATTTCAATCACATCACATCGGCACGTTGTGGCAGCCGCATTGCGTATCACTGCATATCGCAGCAACTGGCGATAGCGCCTAAGCCCCGCCTGCTTCGGTTTTCAGCCAGGCCTCACCACAGGCTTTGGCCAGTTCACGGACCCGCAGGATGTAGCTTTGCCGTTCGGTCACCGAGATCACCCCGCGGGCATCCAGCAGGTTGAACACATGGCTGGCCTTGATGCACTGGTCATAGGCCGGCAACACCATCAGGTGATGATCACCCGCATCACCCTTGCCCAGCAGCGAGCGGCATTCGCCTTCCGCATCCTTGAAATGGGCAAACAGCATGTCTGTATTGGCGTGTTCGAAATTATGGCGCGAATATTCCTGCTCCGCCTGCTTGAACACATCGCCATAGGTGACTTTGTCATCACCATCCAGACCGTTGAAATTCAGGTCATAGACATTTTCAACGCCCTGGACATACATGGCAAGACGTTCCAGCCCATAGGTCAGTTCACCCGATACCGGCGCACATTCAATGCCTGCGACCTGCTGGAAATAGGTGAATTGCGACACTTCCATGCCATCACACCAGCATTCCCAACCCAGCCCCCAAGCCCCCAGGGTCGGACTTTCCCAATCGTCCTCGACAAAGCGGATATCGTGCAAAGCGGAATCAATGCCGATCGCCTCGAGTGAAGCCAGATAGAGCTCCTGCAAATTCGGCGGATTCGGCTTCAGGATCACCTGATATTGATAATAATGCTGCAAGCGGTTTGGATTTTCGCCATAGCGCCCGTCTTTGGGGCGACGCGATGGCTGCACATAAGCGGCACGCCATGGCTTTGTCCCGAGCGAGCGCAAGGTGGTGGCCGGATGGAAAGTGCCAGCGCCCACTTCCATGTCATAGGGCTGCAGAATCACACAGCCCTGTTGCGCCCAAAACTGGTGCAGTGTCAAAATCAGTCCTTGAAAGGACCGATGCGGCGAAACAGCGTGGGTCATAGACAAGATCCGGAAAGCCAAGGGTTTAAAAGATGAGCGCACCCTAGAAGCGTGAGAGGCGAGAATCAAGGCCGACCTTGCGCCAATTGGCCCCCGAATCCGTCTCAAACGGGCTTTTTCAAAGCCCCATATCAATCAGGCTGCGTCCGCGGGCAATCGCTTCGTCCTCAACAGTACGGTTGCCTTGTGGGTCATGCAGCATCAGGGGTTCCAGAAGAGAGAGCGGCGCACGCGATCCTTTCACCCCCGATAGTAAAATCCGTGTCGCGGGACGGCCCGATTTGCCATGCACCGGACGGATATGGATGGCACCAAACCGCCCCTGCATCGCCTCCAGCAACAAAGGCAGCATATCCGGACGATGGATGATGACAAACCGGCCTTTGGGTTTCAAACTCGTATGCAAGGTTTTCATCCATTGCCGCATACCGTCATCATCAAGCACATGGGCGCGGGCACGCGGCTCGACCGGCGAGGTCTGCACCCGTCCGGCGGGGTGGAATGGCGGGTTGGAGAGAATGACATCGGCCAGATCAGCGCCAAGACCCTGAGACTTCCGCACCGAAAAAGGTGCCAAAACATCGCCTTTAATCACCGTCACCCGATCCTCAAGCCCGTTATGCAGACTGTTATGGCGGGCCAGAGCGACCATGTCGGCATCATCATCCACCAATTGCACATTCACTTGCGCACAGCGGGCGGCTACTCCCAGCCCTACGACACCCGATCCACAACCCAGATCGATCAACAGACCGCGCGTATCGGCAGGCAGGCAGGCCGACAGCAATACGGCATCGGTACCAGATTGGTGGCCGGTTTTTGTTTCAAATATTGAGATCAGACCCCCGAAAAACGCATGAGGACCGTTAAATCGTTCATCTTGCATCAATTCCTCACGGTTCCATCTCGCCAAGTCAGACAGAAAGCTCTATGAAAAGCAGGTTCATCTTTGATGGCAAGACTGGCCAAGCGCATCTGCCTTCCCGTCACGGTGCAACACCGACTGTTCTACCTCAAGTGTTACCCCTGTTTGCCGACCCTCTCATTGCCAAGGACATTCTCGCGTGGGCGTTGTTATATCACTCGAAGACAAACTGTCATCCACCCCCAGTATCGAGCCGTTGATGCGGCTTGTTGCTGCCGATATGGAGCGGGTTAACCAGCTGATTATTTCCAAAGTTGGCTCGGATGTCGCCCTGATTCCGGAGATCGCCCGTCATCTGATCGATTCCGGCGGCAAACGCCTGCGCCCGATGTTGACTTTAGCCACCGCCGCCCTGTGCAACTATACCGGAGAAGGTCATATCAAACTGGCTACTTCGGTCGAATTCATGCACACAGCCACCTTGCTGCATGATGATGTGGTCGATCAAAGCGAGCTTCGCCGCGGCAAACTGGCCGCCCGCATGTTGTGGGGGAATGAAGCTTCAGTGCTGGTCGGTGATTTCCTGCTCGGCCAGGCCTTCCGCATGATGGTGGATGTCGGCTCGCTGCAAGCCCTTGACGTGCTCTCTACCGCTGCGACCGTGATTGCCGAAGGCGAAGTGATGCAGCTCTCGGCCGCCAAAAATACCGCCACGACCGAGGATGAATATCTGGCAGTGGTGCGCGCCAAAACCGCCGCCTTGTTTGCCGCAGCCTGCGAGGTTGGACCCATCCTTGCCGGACAAGGCAAAGCCGAGATTTCAGCCTGCCGCAGCTATGGCACCAATCTCGGTATTGCCTTCCAGCTGATTGATGATGCGCTGGATTACGGCGGTACTGCTGCCAAATTGGGCAAGAATGTCGGCGACGATTTCCGCGAGGGCAAGATTACCCTGCCCGTCGTACTGGCCTTCCGCCGCGGCAACGATGCCGAGCGCGCCTTTTGGAAAGAGGCTCTGGAGGCAGGCGAGGCCTCCGATACGCATCTCGATAAAGCCATGGGCCTGATGACCAAGCATCGGTCCATCGAGGACACCATCGAACGCTCCCGCCATTACGGCGCGATGGCCCATGATGCGCTGGAATTGTTCCCGCAAACCCCGATGAAAGCTGCACTGGTCGAAGCCATCGAATTCTGTATTTCGCGCGCACACTGAGGTGTGCGTGATAGGGGTTGGTTACCCGATGACCGTCGGCTTCACCCACCAAGTGTCGTGCAAGCGGGTCAATCGACTTGCGGCATTTTTGGCATTTTTGTCCGTGTCAAACAATCCGAACACTGCCGATCCCGATCCAGACATCCGGGCAAGCTGATAACCTTGCTGGCGGCTTAGAGCGCTCACACATTCGCCGATGACGGGAGCAAGTGCACAGGCTGCACCCTGCAAATCATTGCCGAGCAGTTTCAAGAATGGAATGATACCATCCGTTGTCACCGTGGACATCTCAGGATGCGGCAGACGCTTTGAACGCTGGCCTTTTTCAAAACCCAATTGCCGGAATACCTCGGGGGTCGCCATGCCGATCGGAGGTTTCACTAAAACCGCATAAAATTTGGGCAAGGCCAATGGTGCGCCTAGCCTGTCCCCTATGCCATGCATCATCACTGGCTTTGAGTGCAGACAGACCGGCACATCCGCCCCGGTCAGACGTGCAGCTGCCAATATATCCGGATCATCCAGAGAAAAACCGTTCAACCGCGCCAACAGGCGCAAGGTGGCCGCGGCATCGGCAGAGCCACCCCCCAGGCCCGCTTGGGCAGGTAGATATTTTGTCAAAGTCAGAGAGCCAGAGCGCAAAGCGGGTTTGAATTGGCGCAACTGCCGAACCGCTTTTAAAACGAGATTGTCCTGATCCTGTCCTGCGATATGCGCAAACGGTCCCCGCACCATCAGGCTTTCGGTTCTGCCAGGTTCGAGAGCCAGATGATCGGCCAACGAGCCAAAAGCCACCAGACTTTCAAGCTCGTGATAACCATCGTCCCGACGACCGACAATGTGCAAACTTAAATTGAGCTTGGCGCGCGCGCGGGTCGTCAACACAGGTGACAAAAGCCCCACCTCACGCTCTCAGCCGCCCTTGCCGGATTGAGCAGGAGCTGGCGGTACAATTGGTTTGACCTCGTCAGGCAGTCCATGTTCGATTTTCTTCAAGATCTCGACCAGATCATCCGCTTCGGGCTTGAGATCACGCGCATGGTTCCATTGAAAGCCGGCCTCGATCTTGCGGCCAACCCGCCAATAGACATCACCCAAATGGTCATTGATTGTGGGATCGGAAGCGCGCAATTCCAGGGCACGCTCAAGAAAACGAAGGGCCTCGTCATAACGGCCCAACCGGTAAAAGGCCCAACCGAGACTGTCGACGATATAGCCATCCCTGGGACGCTGTTCGACCGCCTTGCGCAGCATGCCAAAGGCCTCATCAAGGTTGATCCCCTGATCCACCCATGAATAGCCGAGATAATTCAGCACCAAAGCCTGATCTGGTTGCAAAGCCAGGGCCTGCCGGAAATCCTTTTCCGCCTTGGGCCATTGTTTGGTGCGCTCATGGGCAATGCCACGGAAATAATAGAGGCTCCATGACACATCGTCACCATTGGCGGTTGCTGCTGCAAGAGCCTTGTCATAGGCCTCTGCTGCCTTGGCAAAATCTTTACGCGAGCGATAGAGGGTGCCAAGGGTCGAAGGAACCTCGTAATCTTTCGGATAGTCCCGCGTCAAAGACTCAAGCAAGGCAACAGCTTTGTCGCTCTCGCCCATCTGCTCGAGATTCAGTGCCTTCTGCAGCTGCGCTGTCCGATAGAACGGGGTCGAGGCCGGCATGGTATCATAGAGCTTATTGGCCTCTTGCGGGGTTTTCAGCCTTTCATAGATGTCACACAGGGCAATCACCGCCAGCTCGTGCTCGCTATCGAGCGCCAAAGCAAGTCGGAGATAGATCAAGGAGGCGGTTTCATCGCCGTCACGCCCGCCTGCCATCGCCAGACCGTAAAGCGCTTCTGCGGCGCCCGATTTGACGCTGGCAATTGAGCGGGTTACCGGCAGGCCTGATTTCAAAGTCCTCGCGCTGTTCGACAGCATCGGGTTGCGGCGCATTCCCTTGTCAAGCCCGTCATAGAGCGCCAAAGCTTCTTGCATCCGTCCCGTACGGGCCAAAAAACGTCCCAGGGCATCGACAATCCGCATTGTCCGCGGATCGGCTTGATAGGCTGCACGATAGCGACGCTCCGCTTCCTCGTTCATGCCACCCAGATCAGCCAAAAAACCGGCATTGAGATCACGGATGATCGAAAAACTGTCTTCGCCTTTTAGCCGATCTACCGTTTCAATCGCTTGTTTGAATTGCCCGGATCCTGCCTGTGCCCATGCATAAAGCAGGGTCGCAGTTACATCGGCCTGACGTCCGCGTCCCCCGCGATTGAGCAGGCTTTTTGCTTTGTCATATTGCTTGTTTCCCAAAGCGCGCACGCCAAGCACCAGTTGCGACAGACTATTCCCGGGGTCGCGCACCAGCATCCGTTCGGCCAGACCTGCCGCATAAGCGATGTCACCATCGGCCAGATAGGCAATGAAAGCCCGTTCGACCAATTCGTTATTGCGCGGATCGTGGAGCAATAATTTGCGGTAATAAAAGGCTGCCGCTGAGGTATCATGATCAGCTACGGCGATTGTGGCGGCCAGATAACTGCCCGAAAGGGTATATTTTTCTGGTGCAGCCTTTTCAGTCTGGCTTTTGGCCGATCCATTGGCTTGCAAGGCATTGGCATCGCTTACGACAGCCAGCACGAAAACAGCTGCAACGGCGCAGGCGGTTGAAGCAACCTTAAGCCCAGCGACACAAGAGCGGAAGGATCTGATCAAGCCGGAAGCGGCTGGAAATTTGGCGGGCAAAGACACGGTCGGGGATGTTCTCTCTCTTGTTCAAACAATACAACGGCGCAAAAATCGGTTTCGATGACGGCAGAATTAACGCGCCTGCCGCAACCGCAATTCATGTCATCCAACATGGGCTTTTATCAGTCAATCGGCAAGTGGCGAAACGCGCTATGGTTACGCAATTCAAACCGCGAGCCAGCCTCACATATTGGGATAATTGGGCCCACCGCCGCCTTCAGGTGTCACCCATGTGATATTTTGAGCCGGATCCTTGATGTCACAGGTTTTGCAATGGACGCAATTTTGCGCATTGATCACCAAGTTTGGATCGGTTTTGGTATCAGCATTCGCATAAACAACCTCATAGACCCCGGCTGGGCAATACAGGCGGGCGGGTTCTCCATAAAGCACATAATTGCGCTGGACCGGCTGTCCGGGATCGGTCAGCTTTAAATGCGGCGGCTGGTCTTCCTCATGATTGGTGGCAGAGATAAATACCGAGGACAGCTTGTCGAATGAAACAACACCGTCAGGTTTAGGGTAGTCAATCGGGGTTACCTCTGCCAGCGGCTTGAGGCTCGCATGATCCGGCCCGCCATGCGACAGGGTGCCGAAGGGGGACCAGTTGAAAAGGCTGTTCAACCACATATCCATACCGCCCAAAGCCACTCCAAGGACGGTTCCATATTTACTCCAGAGCGGTTTGACATTGCGCACAGGCTTCAGATCGCGTCCGATCTCGCTGTCACGCCACCCTTTTTCGTAATCGCCCAACACGCCACCCGCACGACCGCTATGGATGGCGATCACACAATGTTCGGCGGCCTGCATGCCTGACAACATCGCATTATGCGAGCCTTTGATGCGCGGCACATTGACGAAACCTGCCGCACAGCCCAGCAAAGCACCCCCCGGAAACGCCACACGAGGCACCGATTGCCAACCACCTTCGGTAATGGCGCGCGCACCGTAGGAAATACGTTTGCCGCCTTCAAAGGTGGGCCTCACCAACGGATGGGTCTTGAACCGCTGGAATTCGTCAAACGGCGATAAAGTCGGATTTTTGTAATTCAGATGCACCACAAAGCCGACCGCGACCAGATTGTCTTCGAGATGGTAGAGAAACGAGCCGCCACCCGTCTCCATATCCAGCGGCCATCCGAACGAATGCTGCACCAATCCTGGATGATGCTTGGTCGGGTCAATTTCCCATAGTTCTTTCAAGCCAATACCGAATTTCTGCGGCTCTCGGTCATAGGACAGCCTATATTTATCGATCAGCTGTTTGCTCAAATGGCCACGAGCGCCTTCCGAGAATAACGTGAACTTACCCAGCAATTCCATGCCACGGGTAAATGCATCTTTGGCCTCGCCATTCTTGCCGATTCCCATATCTCCAGTGGCGATACCGATCACCTGGTTATGTTCGCCATAAAGCACTTCGCTTGCCGCAAAGCCGGGATAGATTTCAACACCCAAAGCCTCAGCCTTGGCCGCCAGCCAACGGCAGACATTCCCAAGAGAGACAATATAATTGCCATGGTTAGACATCAGCTTGGGCATCAGGATATTGGGCAAGCGCACACCGCCTTGCTCGGACATCCAGATGAATTGATCATCGGTAACGGGCGTCTTGAAAGGGTGGTCATCCTCATTGCGCCATTCGGGCAGCAATTTATCGACGGCAACCGGATCCATCACCGCGCCAGACAGGATATGGGCACCAACCTCTGAGCCCTTTTCAACCACCACCACGGACAGATCGGGGTCGATCTGTTTGATGCGAATGGCCGCGCTGAGACCCGCAGGTCCCGCGCCGACAATCACAAAATCAAATTCCATGCTCTCGCGCGGGGCTGTGCGTGCATCGTCCTGTTCCATCCGCTCGTTCTCCATCCGACCTGCAATCACATTTATCTATGGCCTGACATAGAGCTTGCAGCAAGACTGGCAAGATAGAATTACGGATGATTTGCTGTGTTTAGCCTGCTTCATGACAGTGGTATTCGACGTCAACGCCCCTTACAATAGGGGTATGGCCGCTGATGATCTTGGCTTTATGCCCTATGGTGAACCTGCCGAAGAGATTTTGCGCTGGTATCGTGATGCCGGCGTTGACTGTGCTTTGGATGAGACACCGCGCGACCGACTGGCAGAAGCCCGCGCGGCAATGGACATCCCTGCCCAATCCGCTTCAATCGCGCACGGACTACCGCGCACCCAACCCGCAGGCACGCAGCAAGTGGCCAGCGGACTTGATCAGCATATTGCGCAAGCGGCCGCCGAGGCCAAAGCAATGGCCGGAAATGCCAATACATTGGATGAATTGCAGGCCGCTTTGATGCGATATGACGGCTGCCCACTCAAACAAACAGCCAAAAGCCTTATTTTCAAAGCTGGCAATCCGCAAAGCCGGATCATGCTGGTTTCCGATGTGCCCGGCCCAGACGAGGACCGTTTGGGGGAGGCCTTTACTGGCCCCGCAGGCTTACTGCTGGATCGCATGTTGAAATCGATCGGGCTTGATCGGCAACAGGTTGCACTCGGGCTCGTGATCCCGTGGCGGCCTCCGGGCAACCGCGCACCAACACAACAGGAACTGGCGGTCTGCGAACCGTTTATCCGCCGTCATATTGCTCTGGTCAAACCGGACCTGCTGGTGTTTTTAGGAACATTGCCAGCACACCTGCTGCTTGGCGTGCATGAAAACCAGATCAAATTGCGTGGCCGCTGGTTTGATTATAACGAAGGCGGATCTACTATTCCCACTCTTGCCACTTTACCGCCCTCGCACTTGCTCAAACATCCGGCACAAAAAGCGCAAGCCTGGCGCGATCTCAAGGCCTTGCGAGAGGCTTATCATGCCTTGCTCCCGCGCGAGCGCGCGACAGCAACCGATCCTCACGTCTGAAAAAACAGTCCAGCAGGCACAAAAAAGCCGCCCGAAGGCGGCTTTGTTTGCATCTCAAGCTCAATTCAGATCAGCTCAACCTGGATTTCACTTCAGCAAGACCTTTTTCAACAAAGGCCGGACCATTCTTGTCCATCGAGCCGCGCAAAATCACTTCTGCAGCTTTGACAGCAGCCTCGGCAGCGGCAGCGCGGACATCCGAAGCAGCCTGTGCTTCAGCCTGTGCAATGCGCTGTTCGGCGATAGCGGTGCGGCGGCGCACGAACTCTTCAAGCTTTTCCTCGGCCTCTACACTGATCCGCTTTGCTTCCTGCTTCGCGTTCACAACGATTTCGGTCGCTTCGGCTTCGGCCTCAAGGCGCTTGCGCTGATAATCAGCCAGAACCTGGCGCGCTTCTTCGCGCAGGGCTCGTGCTTCATCAAGTTCACGGGCAATCTGCTCAGAGCGGTGATCCAGTGACTGGATCAAAGTGCGGAAAGCACCAACTTTCCAGAGGATCGCCACAAAAGTGACAAAAGCGGCGGCGACCCAAAATTCAGCGTCTAAATGCATCAGGGCCTCCTCAGGCTTTCAGAACCTGCGCCACTGCGGCATTCACATCGCCGGCAGCAGGGGCAGTGCCTGTCAGATGGACAACGATATCCGATGTGGCGGCAGCAGCAATGTCAGCGACATGCTCCATCGCTTGGCGGCGCTTGTCGAGAATGTCATGTTCGGCCTTGCTCAGACGGGCCGTCAGCTCTGCATCAACCGCACGACGCTTGGTGTCGCTTTCGATTTTAATAGCATCACTGGTTTCAGCGGCAATTTGCTGGGCATGGGTTTTGGCTTCGGCCAAGGCTTTGGCATAGGCTGAAATCGAATGATCGGTTTCAAGCTTGAAGGCTTGGGCAGCTGAGATATCGTCACTCAAAATCTTGTGGCGATTGGCAAGAATGCCTTCGACGCGCGGCAGAGCCACGCGGGCCATCAACAGATACAGCGCGCCAAACACCAGGGCCAACCAGACCAGCTGGTTTGCAAAAGTGGTATTGTCAAAGGGTGGAAACACGCCGCTGTCATGGTTTCCACCATGGGCTTGTGTTCCTGACTGAACGGGCTGAGCCATGATCGCCTCTCGATTGCGACTCTAGAAAGGATCTGTATCCCCTGAACGACAACCCCGCCGGTCAACGACCGGCGAAGTTAAAGGATACAAAATGAGAATTGAACGCAGTGGTCTGCGTCCAACAATCTTATTTGATCACGAAGAGCAGCAGGATCGCGACAAGAAACGCGAAAATGCCAAGACCTTCGGCGAGCGCTGCACCGATGAAGGCGCGGCCGAACTGGCCATCAGCAGCTGAAGGGTTGCGCAATGCGCCCGAGAGGAAATTGCCGAAAATCGTGCCCACGCCGACGGCAGCAATGCCCATGCCGATAGCTGCGAGACCAGCGCCGATGTATTTTGCGGAAACGGGATCCATGTGAAGCTCCTGTGAGATGAAGGATCGGTTAGAGTAAGCCTGCCACCGATGATCAGTGGCCGGGATGGAGGGCGTCGTTGAGATAGACGCAGGTGAGAATGGCAAAAACATAGGCTTGCAGAACGGCAACCAGCAGTTCAAGGGCCGTCAGAGCCACAGTCATGGCGAAAGGCAAAGGTGCCAGCAACACCCATCCACCAGCAGCCGCAAGCATCGTCACAAAACCACCGAATACCTTCAGAGTGATATGACCGGCAAGCATATTGGCGAACAAACGGACGGAGAGCGAAATCGGACGCGACACAAAGGAGATCACCTCGATCATAACCAGCAAAGGTAAAAGAAAAGGTGATACGCCCGAAGGCACGAACAGATTGAGAAAATGGAAGCCGTGACGGTAAAAGCCATACAGCAGCACCGTCATGATCACCAGACCAGCCAGTGCAAAAGTGATGATGATGTGGCTGGTCACCGTGAAGGTGTAAGGCACCAGACCGACCAGATTGGAGGCCAGCACGAACATGAACAGGGTGAACACCAGCGGGAAGAATTTCATGCCTTCCTGACCGGCCGACCCTTTGACGGTCGAGGCCACGAATTCATAAGCCAGCTCGCCGAGCGACTGCAACCGGCCGGGGACCAGTGCGCGCTGCGAGGTGCCGATGATCATGATGAACGACACAAGCGCCAGAACAACCAGCATGAAGAATGCCGAATTGGTCAGCGTCAATGGTCCGATATGGGCCATCGGGGTAATGATGAACTGGTGGATCGGATCGATCCCCGCTTCGCTCTCAGCCGCCACGTTGCGCTCCCTGCCCGGATTGGGCCTGTCTACACTCGGTTTGGGTGTCACCACCCGCTTTGACACATCCCCGCCGGATCAGGACTTTCCCGTTACCGACAAGAACCGTTAGATTCTTTTGTCTGGTCCGGAGCCCGAAGGCGTCTTTCCCAGACCCAACTTGATCATATTCCAGAAACCGGCCGCTGTGCCGAGCATCAGAAACACAATCAGGAACAGAGGCCGCATACCAGACCACTCGTCGATCTGCCAGCCCAACAATGCCCCCACGACAACACCTGCCACAAGTTCCGAGATAATACGAAACCCTAGGGCCATCGCTTTGCCTGTCTCGCTGGCAGTGCCTGCGGTCAGGTCATCTCGTCGCTTGTTCGTCTCGTCTTCAGACTGTTTTCTTTCGAGAGCACCGGACAATCTGTCAAGACGCTCCCGCAAGTTTTGGTCTTTCATCCGTTCCGGATCTTCTTCTGACACGACTACCTCTGCGTGGAAAGCCACGAATGTATAAGCCAAGCCAAAATTTATACGTCACATGACAATTCCGGCCGAAAATGACCAAAATCACGCATGACTCACCGTAACACCGAAACGCCCTTATAAATCGCGCGTAACATAGTTTTCAGGGCACCCCCTGTCAAGGCGACAATACCCTAGACTAACTTATTGAAAAATATTGATTTTCCTCCCATCAATCAAAGGTCTGAGAGGTCATTCAACTTAATGATGGCGTTTTATGCCCGTTTATCAGGGATTAACCGGCTTCCACAAAGCTAGCGGCCTCGCCCAAATCGACCGAAACAAGCTGGCTGACGCCGCGCTCTGCCATGGTCACCCCGTAAAGGCGATCCATACGAGCCATGGTGATGGGATTGTGGGTGATGACGACGAATCGGGTCTCGGTTGTTTTGGCCATTTCACGCAACAGGTCGCAATAACGCTCGACATTCGCATCATCGAGCGGAGCATCCACTTCGTCGAGCACACAAATCGGCGAGGGATTGGTTAAAAATACCGCAAAAATCAGCGAAATAGCAGTCAAAGCCTGTTCACCTCCCGAGAGAAGGGTCATGGTTTGAGGCTTCTTGCCCGGCGGATGCGCCAGAATTTCCAAACCGGCCTCCAGCGGATCATCTGATTCGACCAATTCGAGTTTGGCGGTCCCCCCACCGAATAACAGGCTGAACAGACGCTCAAAATGGCCCTGCACCTCGGTAAAAGCCGCAAGAAGCCGTTCACGACCCTCGCGGTTGAGGGAGCCGATTGCACCGCGCAAGCGCCGGATCGCCTCAATCAGATCGGTCTTTTCGGCATCGAGAGCCGCTTGCCGTGCCTCGATTTCAGACAATTCATCCTCGGCCCGCAAATTGACCGCCCCCAAACGCTCGCGGTCCTCGCGCAGACGTTCCAGCCGTGTTTCCAGCTCGCCGATCGGCTGGGTGCTGATCGCACCATCGGCAGCCAATTGTGGGGCCAGCCCCTCCGGCTCGATCTCCATGCGCTCGACAATGGTGCGTCGTGCCTGTTGCAATACTTCGCGGGCCGATTCCAGCCGCGCTTCCAGTCGTGCGGCGTTTTCGCGCGCTTGCGCGAGATCGGCCAAGGCCTCGCGGGCCTGCCTATCAGCCAAAGCCAAAGCAGTTTCCGCTTCGGCGAGCCTGTCTGCGGCAGCACGGCGGTTACCTTCGGCCGTCTCGATCTGATGGGTCAGTCTGCGCCGTTGCTCCTGAAACAGATCGGGGGCCTCGGCCAGTTGCCGACGCTCGATCACCGTCTCATCCAGACGCAGCATAATCTCGGCTTTCTGGGATTCTGAACGGTTGATTCTCTCGGCCCATGATTGCCTTTCATGGGCAATCGAAGCACGGCGGCGGCTGCGGAAGGCTGCTTCGCGCTCCAGCGAAGCCAGCCCCGCCTGCGCCTCAGCCGCAAGCTGGCGGGCCTTGTCGGCCTCAACAATGGCCGTTTTCAGAGCCTCGTCCACAGCCGGATCAGGCTGCACCGCTTGTTTTTGCTGTAAAAGTCCGGCCAGACGCTCAACCGCTTCGCCAAGCTGGGCTGACAAACGGGACACGGCCTCCTCGATGGTTGCCCGTTGGGTGGCCAGATCGGACAAACGGCGTTGCAGATTACCAACCTTGCTGCGCCATTGCTCGATCGCTTGCCTGTCCGCCCGCAAACTGGCAAGAGCCGTTGCCTCGGCCTGCACGGCGGTCTGGACCATAGCTTGCGTGTTTTCAAACAGTTGCCGCAGGCGCTGCAATTCGCTTTTAGCGGCTTGCGAAGCCAGCTCAACGGTGGCCAGCCTGTTCTTTTCAACCAGACGCAACGCCGCTGCAGTCGGCGCTCCAGCCTCGATTTGTAGACCGTCCCAACGCCAGACATGCCCCTGCAGGCTGACCAGCCGTTGTCCAGCCTTTAAGCGCGGGAATAGGGCCTGACCCTGTTCATGCGTCACCAGCCCGATCTGTTGCAAACGACGGTTCAACGCTGGCGGCGCTTTGATCTGGGAGGCCAGAGATTCCACGCCTTCGGGCAAAGCCGGATCAAGCTGGCCGTGCGAATCAAGCTGATCGGACCAACGCCGCGGGGCCTCGGTATCGAGGGAGGCCTCGAGATCGTCACCCAGGACAGCACCCAATGCCGTTTCATAGCCTTCGGTCACGCCTATGTCGGCCAGAACAGTTCTGAACCCGCCGGCATCACCGCCAGCCAGCAATTTTGACAAGGTGCGAACCTCGGTTTCAAGCCGCTGAGCGGTCCGATCGGCATCTTCCAGCGGCTTGCGGGCATCCTGCTCACTCTGGCGCATGGTTTGCAGATGCAGACGGGCGGCTTCGGCCTTGGTCTCATTGGCCTTTGCGGCCTGTTCGGCCTGTTCGAGAGCTTTGCTGGCTTGCAAAAATTCGTCATCCAGCCCGGTCAGCGCCAATGTCTGCTGCTGTTCCTGCGTCTTGCGGACAAGATCGGCCCTGATGCGCTGTTCGCGGGATTGCTCGTCAACCACAGCTCTTAGTGCTGCGGCATAACGGGCTGAGAGATCCGCCACTTTGGCACGCAAATTCTGCAAGACAGCTTCGGCCTGGACTTTGGCAGCTTCACGCTCGCGCAAGACATCCGTCGAATCACGCGCCAGACTTTCAGCCGCCGCTGCTTCCTGTGCCAAAGCATCGTCCTCGGTGGCCAGCAGCGACAACGCCGCGTCGGCATCGGTGCGCACACCTGCCTCACGTTCCAGATCGCGCCGCAATTCCGTTTCGCGCCGTTCCAGTTCAACCGCACGCTGTTTCGCGCGCCGTTCCTCGCCATCAAGAGCCTCGCGGGCCAAAGTCAGTCTTTGCAGAGCTGCAGCCGCCGCGACTTCATCATCGCGCAACGGGCCCATGCCGGCAGCCAGAACGGCCTGATCCTTGGCGGTTGCCGCTTGAACCAGTGCATGGGTCTGAACCGTCGCCAAAGCACCGGCATGGGTGCGCTCGGCCTCTGATAGCGCCTCGGCGGCGGCCTGCCACGCCCGAAACAGCAGCAAAGATTCGATTTTGCGAATATCGGACGCAACATTGCGGTAACGTGCTGCCTGCCGTGACTGTCGCTTGAGACCGTCAATCTGCTCGTTGATCTGGTTGAGGACATCCTCAACGCGCCGGATATTTTCTTCGGCAGCCTTCAACCGCAATTCGGCCTCGTGGCGGCGCGAATGCAAACCGGCAATGCCCGCCGCATCTTCCAGAATCCGGCGTCTGGCCTGCGGCTTTGCAGCAATAATCTCGCCGATCTGCCCCTGCCGCACCATCGCATGGGAGCGCGCACCAGTCGCGGCATCGGCAAACAGAAGTTGCACATCTCTGGCGCGCACCTCGCGCGAATTGACACGATAATGCGACCCTGCCTCGCGTTCGATCCGGCGGCTGACCTCGATCTGGTCCAGGTCGTTGAAAGCCGCTGGAGCCGTGCGCGAGCGATTGTCGAGATGCAGCGACACTTCCGCCATATTGCGACTGGGACGGTGGCCGGAACCGGAAAAAATCACATCATCCATGCCGGAGGCGCGCAGGGATTTATAGGAGCTTTCTCCCATCACCCAGCGCAAAGCCTCGACAAGATTAGATTTTCCGCACCCATTAGGACCGACAACTCCGGTCAGACCAGGCTCGATCAAAAATTCCGTCGGTTCGACAAAGGATTTAAAGCCGATTAGCTTTAGGCGCGTCAGTTTCATCGCGATCCCCTCACATCAGGAGAGGCGCAAATGAACCGATCACAACAACGCAACAATCGCCTTATCGAGTTCCTCAATCGTCAAAGCCCCGCGATACATCTGGCCGTTGATAAAGAAAGTCGGTGTTGCATCGATCTGGAAATCCTTGCCACCCCGAGCACGCACCGCAATCACCGCGTCATAAATCGACTGGTTTTTCAAGCAGGCTTCAAAACTTTCCTGTGTGAAACCGGCCTGACGCATCAAACTTTGTAGGGCTTCGGCTGGTTTGTCGGCATAGGCCCAGGTCTTTTGCGTGCTGAACAGCAAATCGGTGATCGGATAGAACCGTTCATTGCCATTGCAGCGCGACAGCATGAAACCGGCGACAGCAAGGGGATCGAGCGGGAACTCGCGCAATATGAAGCGGACCTTGCCGGTCTCGATATATTTTTGCTTCAATTTAGGCCAGACATCGGCATGGAAAGCCGCGCAATGCGAGCAGGTGAGCGAGGCATATTCGTAAATGGTGACCTTGGCATCGTCTTTGCCCATCACAACATCGCCCAGCGGACCAGGTACGGCCAAGGCTTCGGCGCTGAATTTGGGGTCCGCTTTGGCCTCGGTACCCAGCAGAAGCGGGGACAGGCCGATCAGGCTATAGGCCAAAGCTGATTTTGAAAGGTCGCGACGGCTCAACATGGGCATCTCCTATCACAAGGTTTCATTTCATGAACCAGAGACCGCCCGAGAGCAAGCGGGATGAACACGGGATCTTTTATTTTTTGGGTTATTTCGACACTTGAAAGAGCTCAAATACACAAAAAGGCTGGAAACAGAGGCCTCCCGATCGGCAAGATCGACCTTGGTGCCCGGCATTTTCGGGCCGTTTAGTCTTTTTTGGGGCTGTCGGACAAAATGCCCGCCCCGAGCCGCACCAGAGCATCGCGCAGGCCCTGATCCTGTATCGTACCGATCCGCTGGCTCGCTTGCTCAATGAGTGCGGGATCAAGACTGCGACGCGGCATCGCATGGGTCAGTTTGGGCACAGGGCCCTGTTTGATAACAATCTTGCCAATGCACCGCCAGCCATAGCGGGCATTCACCCGCTCGATCAGCACCGGCAGCATGTGCTGGATATCGAGCGCAAAAGCACTTTCGACCTTCAACACCAGTGTCGCTGCCTCGCCCCCTTGGCCATCATCGGAATATGTGCGGCGTTTGGGCCATTCGATTTTTACCGGGCGCGAGAATTCAGCCAGCTTTTCACCTATAATTTCCGGCCACCCGATGATGATATCGGTCGAAGCAAAGCCCTGAGCCGCCATGATCGGCTGCAAACAGTTCTCGAGCAATTCGGCCAACGGCTTGGGGCCGGATTTAGGGCTTTTTTTGCTCTCATGCGGTTTTATAGCCAAGGACACACCAATTGTTGCTGGACGGTTGGCTAAACCAACCTTCAACGCTATCTATGCAATGATGGTAAAGCCTTACGACCCAGACTCAAAGTCCAAACCCGCTCCTGACACCCATTCAGACCTGTTGCTGAACTGGTATGACCAGGCTCGGCGGGTGCTGCCATGGCGTGCTTTGCCGTTTGAACAACCCGATCCCTATCGGGTCTGGCTGTCGGAAGTGATGTTGCAACAGACGACTGTGCAAGCGGTTAAACCCTATTTCGAGACCTTTTTGCAGCTATTTCCAACGGTTGAAAGCCTTGCAGCGGCCCCCACAGAACAGGTGATGAGCGCATGGGCAGGCTTGGGCTATTATTCACGCGCCCGCAATCTACAGGCTTGCGCAAAGCAGGTCAGCACTCTTTATCAAGGCCAATTTCCTCAAGATTATCATAGCCTGAAAGCCTTGCCCGGCATCGGGGACTATACCGCCAGCGCGATCATGGCCATTGCTTTTGACCAACGCGCCGTGGTGGTGGATGGCAATGTCGAGCGGGTGATTGCCCGCTTGTTCCGCATAGAACAACCTTTGCCGCTGTCCAAACCAACCATCAAGCAGTTTGCCGAACGTCTAACCCCGCAGCGGCGGACTGGGGATTATGCGCAAGCGATGATGGACCTCGGGGCCACACTCTGCACGCCACGGTCTCCAAGCTGTTTTTTATGTCCGATCCGTCCCCATTGTGCCGGGAATAAAGCCGGAGATGCGGCGACTTTTCCACGAAAACTCCCGAAAAAGAGCCGTGAAACCCGTTATGGCGCTGCATTTTTGTGCCATAGGGCCGATGGAGCCATTTTACTGCGCACTCGCCCCGACAAGGGCCTGCTCGGTGGCATGAGCGAAATTCCAACAACCCATTGGCATGCCGAGGCAACCGACCCTTCACAGGATTTGGCCCAAGCGCCAAGCCTCAATGCACTGCAGACCAATATGCCGCTTGCACCCGACTGGCGACAGGTTTTCCCACCAGTTCATCACGTTTTTACCCATTTCCCACTGGTGCTGCGGGTCTATGTCGCCACAGTCCCGCTTGAGACCGAGGCTCCAGAGGGCATGCGGTTCACCCCACGCCATGCTTTATCAAGCGAGGCCTTGCCCAATGTCATGGTCAAAGCGCTGACACTGGGCCTCGATAGCCTCTGAAGCGATCAGATCCGTCCCGATTTCGCGTGATAAGGTGGTATCATTCTGTATCCCTCCGTCACCACCTGTCCAGACTTGAAGGGCTGAACAGGAAAAATATTATACGATAACAAATACTTAGCGTTCCGGCTCAAAGAAGTGATGTACTCCTTCACGCATCCTTTGCATCCATCCCAACGGCGAACTGCCGCCCTCGTGAGGCATCCAGCGCAGACGATCACGCTGCTTATCATCAAGTTTGGCATAAAGGCTGTCGAAGGGGGGGCGAACCAGTTTCATCGCATCCACTGTGGCTTGGGCTGTTTTTTCGATCCGAGCCAAATGCGCTACGGGCGTATGATCCCCCAATTCCGATTTTGTCGGGCAGGATGTTTTGAAAATCTGGTCAGCTTTGGTGACTGCTGCCTTCAAAGCATCAAAATCTGCACGCTGATCAGGCTTAGGCTGCACTGTCTGTTCAAACCGTTTGAGGAAACGTGGCGACAATTCGCTATGGTCATTGCAAAACATCATCAGCGGCATGCCACCGGACATCATGCCCGAGGGTCCGCGTTCGCCCATGCGCTCCTGGCGTGGTCCTCGCGCAACGTCTGGCACATTGACTTGCCCCTGAGCGGGAGCAGGCTGCGCCGGCGTGGCAGGCGGTTGCGTCTGGGCTTGCGCCAAGCCGACCGAGCCAAGCACGATCAAAGCAGCAATCCCCGCACGCAATGACGCCGAAGAGGGTGGATAGTGATGAAGAACACTGACTCGGGACTGCAAAATTTGCGACATAGCGGATAACCTCCTGCTGACTGGGTCACGCAGGGCCTTTGCCAACCGATAACCGATTGATCCGCCAGCGACACAGGCGGATGTCCAAAGTCCCGCGACAGGAGAAGGTTGCCAAAGCATTGCGGCCAGTTCAGGGCGCAAAGATGGTGATTTGATCAGGCGGCTGCCATAATTTGCCGCATATCCCGACGCAATTCGTCGATCAATTGCAACTCGCCCTCGCGCTCGACATACCAAAATGTCCAACCATTACAGGCTGGTAACCCTTGCGCCAAGGCGCCGATTTTGTGGATGGATCCGATAATCTGTTCATAAGCCAGTGCCCCGTCAGGTCTCACCATGGCCTGATAGCGGCGTTTGGCATCCCATAATATATCGCCGGGCATAATCAATCCTGCCTCGATAAGGCTGGCAAAGGGGACGCGTGGTTCGGACCGACGGGTTGGTCCCAAAGCCAGGACCGGATCGGCCAAAGTCTCGATCTGCGCAATACGCTCTGCCGCGATTTTGGCATAATCGGGATCGCGTTCAATGCCAATAAAATGGCGGCCCAGCCGCTTGGCGACCGCTCCGGTGGTGCCGGTGCCGAAAAACGGATCAAGCACGACATCGCCAGAATTGGAGGAAGCCAACATCACACGGGCCAGCAATCCTTCGGGTTTCTGGGTCGGGTGCGCCTTGCGGCCTGCTCCGTCTTTCAACCTTTCACTCCCCGTACACAGAGGAATGAACCAGTCCGAGCGCATCTGAACATCTTCATTGCCGGCCTTCAGAGCCTCATAATGAAAGGTGTAATTTTTGACCTGTTGCGAGCGAGAGGCCCAAATCAGCGTTTCATGCGCATTGGTGAAACGACGCCCCCGGAAATTAGGCATCGGATTGGCCTTGCGCCAGACGATATCGTTGAGCACCCAGAAACCGAGATCCTGCATAGCGACCCCGACCCTGAATATATTGTGATAGGAGCCAATCACCCACAAGGTCGCCTCTGGTTTCATCACCCTCCGGCATTCTTGCAACCAAGCGCGGGTAAAAGCATCATAATCGGCAAAACTGGCGAATTTATCCCAATCGTCATCAACCGCATCGACCAGCGAGTGATCGGGGCGCGACAAGGCACCTTCCAACTGTAAATTATAGGGTGGATCGGCAAATACCAGATCCACGCTGGCATCGGGCAACAGCGCCAGCTGCTTCAGGCAGTCCCCAACACGGATCGTATCAAGCGCCAACGCAGGATTTTCAAAGGCAGGTTGGGCCTTCAGGCTGGTCTTGAATGCCCTGATATTGGATTTGGCCTGTGCGCGCTGGACTTGGGTCATAAATCGTCACCATCATGAATTGATGACCCCACAATGGCGAGACAAGGTAAAGAGGAGCTAAAGATTATGGCTGAGATGATGACTCTCGCGGGTTAATCTGCCGCGCATTTTCGTTATGGTTAACAATTGGTTATTATATCAAATCCGATTTTTGAGCGGCGCAAAACTCAGGCGGTGGTATTGACTGGGGCCATAGTGAGCCAAAGCGGCAAGATGGAGGGCAGTGCCATACCCCGCATGGGCCGCAAAACCGTAACGTGGATCATGCTCTGACAACCGTTCCATCAACCTGTCACGGGTGACTTTGGCAATGATAGAGGCTGCTGCGATCGACAGGCTTTTGCCGTCCCCGCCGATCAGTGCCTCGCCAGAACAAGGCAAAGCTGGAACATCGCGACCATCCACCAGAACATGATCGGGCGCCACCGACAGCGCTTTGACAGCCCGCGACATCGCCAGCAGGGTCGCCTGCCTGATATTGATCCGGTCAATCACAGGAGCAGGCACACTGGCAACCGCGACACAGGCATGCCGCATGATCTCAAGATAGAGCGCATCACGTCGACTGGCTGACAGGGTTTTAGAATCGTTGAGACCCGATGGAAGGTTTTCGGGATCGAGAATGACGGCCGCCGCCACCACGGGTCCGGCCAAAGGACCGCGTCCCACCTCGTCCACGCCCGCAATGCACTTGAAGCCTGAGGACAGCAAAGCCTGCTCGCGTGTAAAATCAGGCGCCGTTTTGACAGGTTTGGGTTTTGAGACAGGAGCTTTCATACATTTTAAGCTAGCACAAAGCTGTCGAAGGCCAAAAACAACTTAAAACAGTGACAACTGTCCACCTTGCGGGACGGGGGCCACAAACAGATCATTGCGTAATTTGGAACGGTTTTTGTTAAAGCCCAATCGCTGGCAAGCCAGTTGAAACCGTTTGCCAATCAATCCGGCATAGGCCCCCTCCCCTGTCTGGCGGACTCCCCAGCGTGCGTCGTAATCCTTACCTCCGCGAGTGGATTGAACCAGCGACAGGATATGACGCAATTTGCCTGGATGATGCTCCAGCAACCATTCACGAAACAGATCGCGCAGCTCGTGCGGCAACCGCAGCAGAACATAACCGGCCTCCCTTGCTCCCGCCGCAAAAGCGCAATCCAGAATATCCTCGATCTCGGCATCATTGAGCGCAGGAATGATCGGAGCCACCATCACCATGGTCGGCACGCCTGCCTGGGACAGTTGGCGCAATGTATCCAGCCGTTTGGCGGGCGTGGCAGCGCGAGGCTCCATCTGGCGCGCCAGTTGCGAATCGAGCGTTGTCACTGACAGCGCCACTTTCACCAGTCCCCTGGCAGCCATCGGAGCGAGCAAATCAAGATCACGCAGGACCAAAGCCGATTTGGTAACAATCCCGACGGGATGATTGGTCTTGGCCAGGACTTCAAGCACTTCGCGCATGATTCTATGCTCGCGCTCGATCGGTTGATAGGGATCGGTATTGGTGCCAATCGCAATCATGCGCGGCTGATAGCCAGGGGCTGACAGTTCACGTTCCAGCAAAACCGCCGCACCCTGCTTGGCAAATAGCCGCGTTTCAAAATCAAGACCCGCCGAAAGGCCCATATAGGCATGGGTGGGCCGCGCGAAACAATAGACACAACCATGCTCGCAACCGCGATAGGGATTGATCGACCGGTCAAAAGAAATATCGGGCGATTGGTTGCGGGTGATGATCATTTTGGGTTTTTCAATCGTCACCACCGTTTTGAATGCCGGCAGATCCGACAGGCTATCCCAGCCGTCATCCTCGCTCACACGCGAGACAGGCTCAAACCGTCCACTGGTATTCGAGACTGCCCCGCGCCCGCGTCGCCGATCAGCTGCCACAGCCTTGGCGGGAAAATCCCCCTCCCTGTCATGGGCAAAGCTCGAAAAGCCCTGAGGGGGCAGAACGGGCGGAAGAAGTGGGATTTTCGCTGACATTTTGGTTTGAGCCATGAATCACCTTGCGCGATGTCCCATAATCAGAACATAAAGTGAACATGCAGGGAGTCGCGGCTGATTTCAAGCCATTATTTAGGCATGCCAAACCGCCGGAAATCAGCTAGGGAAAAGCATGATCAGCCTTATCCTGCCTCTGACCCATGATGAACCGGCTCTACTGGACACCTTGAGTGCCTGTGTTGCGGGCGTTGCCGAGGGCGTGATCCGCGATGCTGTCCTGGTCACACCCCGACTGTCCGATTCGATGGAGCGGATGAGCGATGCCGCCGGATGCAAGGTTGTCATCGCCGAAGGCCCACGCAATCAGTTGATTTCGGCAGGGGGACAGGCCGCCCGTTCAGACTGGTGGCTGGTGCTGACCCCCGGCATGATCCCGAGCGGGCCGTGGTTATCCGACCTCAATGCCTATCTGGCGATTGCCGAGCCAATCGATATCGGTCTGACGCGATTGGCTGGACGCGGCTCGTTATTTCGCTTGCTCAAAGCCGGACTGCTGCCCACCTTCGCCCGCCTGACCGGCAATCCAGACCCGCGATTAGGCCTGCTGGTGCATCGCTCGATGTGGGGTGACAACCATAGGCTGAAGCCAAATCACCATTGGGTAACACTACCCACCCCATGGCATGACAGGCGCAAAGCAGGTTGAGCGGGCAACCCGCTATTAGCGGGCTTTGTTTTTCGCTACGGGCGATACAGAAGGTTCGCCGCCCTTGAGATTGACCGTGATGCTCAATTCTTCACCGTCTTTGGACACTGAAAAATCTTTTTCGACCACTACGATCTGGCCCATCGAACTGCCTGCGGGAATGGTGACTGAGCCACGCGTGGTGCGAGAGGCCACAATCTTGGTGCCGCGTTTCATGATGATCTGAACAGGCGCCGTATAGGTGCCGGCACTGCCTGCAGGCCCCAGCAAGACCCGGGCCTCAACCCCGACCGAAATGACCAGTTTGCCTTGAACGATGCGGCATTCCCGCGCCACATTCACAATAGAAATCTGGTGCCGCACGCTGTCGGTCCCAACCCGAATCACACTGTCTTCAGCCGTATAGATCGGCGCCGGACATTCTATATCCTCTTCCTCGGGTGGCCGGGAGGGCGGAACAGAACCGCCGTAAAGCACATTGCCGAATGAAAAGCCCGAACTGCCGCTTTCGGTTTCGCTGGTTGCGGGTGCGGAGGACGAACTCCCCAAACCAAGGCTGTTGCAGGCCGACAAGCCCAAGCTAAGCCCGACAACCAGAACAAGATTAAACAGTTGGCGGGCGGATAATGACAACCCGTGCAGTTTTTGCGGTTCCAAAGCCTTCATCGCGGGCGTTCCCTTTACTCGTCTTTGCCTGAGAGGCAATGATTGTCGCAACCAGTAGATCCAATTCGCATTAGATCCAGTTCGCAGTGGATCCAATTCAATCTCGGGCAATTTTACATCATAGATGGCCCCGAAAGCCATTCTGTTCATTTGGCCTCTGGGATAGCCTGCATGCCAGCATCAAATCCGTTCAAATTCAACGGAAAACCGACCCCCTCGCCATTCGGCAAGATATCTCTGCCTGCCATGTAATAAGTAAAAATACCGATCTGGCCTGATTTGAACTGGTTAAAAAGCATCTCGTCAAACGGCACATCGGCCAGGCACCCCATGCGGTCACAGCGGGTAAAGTCGGCACGGCCAAGATCGATTTTATCAATTTTGAGGCCGAGACGGCGGATCAGGTTGACATTGAGCGGGGCAAGGACCCGCAAAACAAACTTTCCGGTATCCAGATGCCGGAGAATCATCACCACCAACGTCAGTTCAGGCCGCTTTTCATCTGCGAATGTCTGTAAAAGTGCACAACTTTCTTTGGGCGGCGGGGCGCTCAGGGAGGTGGACGACAGGCTGGAAGCCGGGGAATAGGGCTCGCAATGCAGGCTCCAATCGCCGAAATTACCGCGCGACGTCACCCCAGAAGGTGTCTGGGCCCTCACGGAACCAGCCCCCAAAAATCCGAAACCCCAATCAAAAAGGCCTGAAATGGCAAGAATAAAGAACGATGTAACGATCGCCAATATACATTGCCGAATGATTGGCTTATAAAATGCCATGTCAATTGATCCGCAGCTGTTAATCAATGAGAGCCTCTGTGATTGGAAAACCTCATCCTCATAATAAGGTGGGAACACGCTATAAAGCCGTTGTCAAGGCAAGACAGTCCAACCATTCTCTGCCCAAAGAAAATGAGTCCTGACCCTAAGTCTGACTTGACGAAACAGTTATTCGACACATTTTGTAATATAAATGTGCATTTTCTATCGCATCTGCGTTGCGCTCGCCGTTTCTTTGTGGTTTTGACTGACTGGAATGAAACAAGTGGGTTGCGGGTGCAAATCCGATGAGCTTGGGAGAATAAAGTATCATGATCCGTTTCTGGAACCGTTTGGCGCTAATCGCGCTCGGTCTCGTTTTGGCAGCGTCTGCCACTTTCGAGCCTGCACTGGCCGGTATTGGCGAGCCAAGCATGTGGCAGATGAATATGCAGCCGCCTGTGACAGAGGTGGCGCGCGATATCAATGATCTGCATGACATCCTGATTTGGGTGATCACCGCGATCTCGATTTTCGTGCTTGGACTGCTGATCTATGTGATGGTGAAGTTCAACGAGAAGGCCAATCCAGTTCCTTCCAAGCTGACCCACAACACGATGCTGGAAATCGCGTGGATCCTGATCCCTTGTTTGATCCTGGTTTATATCGCGATCCCGTCTTTCAAACTCCTGCGTTTGCAGATCGAACTGCCTAAGCCCGACATCACGGTCAAGGCCATCGGCCACCAGTGGTACTGGTCCTATGAATACGGTCAGGACCAGAATGGCGGCTTTACTTTCGACAGCTACATGTTGTCACGCGAAGATGCTGTGAAAGCCCATCAACCCGCTTTGCTCGCAGTGGATAACGAGCTTGTGCTGCCTGCAGGCAAGACCATTGTCGTGCAGGTTCTCGGCGCCGATGTGATCCACAATTTCGCGGTCAGCTCGTTCGGTATCCGCATGGATGCCGTGCCGGGCCGCATGAACCAGACCTGGTTCAAGACCGACAAGGAAGGCGTTTATTACGGCCAATGCTCGCGTCTTTGCGGCCAGAACCATGCGTTCATGCCGATCGCTGTTCGTATTGTCAGCCCTGAGAAATATGCTGCATGGCTGGTTGAAGCAAAAAAGAAGTTCGCTTCCAACGAGGAGGGCCTCAAACAGGTGGCCTCACTTCGCGTTTCAAACCAATAACACGTCACCACCATCCTTATCTGTAGTATCCGCACTCGATACTTTTGTTGAAAATCCCGACAAAATCGGGACACCTGAGTAAAGAGACGACCCCGGGACATATGACCATGGCACATGCAACCGATGCTCACGCTGATCACCACGCCCATCCAACCGGATGGCGCCGCTGGATGCTCTCCACCAACCACAAAGACATTGGCACGCTCTATCTGATTTTCGCGCTGTTTGCCGGGATCATCGGCGGTGCATTGTCGATCCTGATGCGTATGGAACTTCAGGAGCCTGGCCTTCAATATTTCACGGATCCCCAGACCTATAACGTCGTGGTCACCGGCCACGGGCTCATCATGGTGTTCTTTGTTGTGATGCCTGCGGTAATCGGCGGCTTCGGCAACTGGTTTGTTCCGCTGATGATCGGCGCGCCCGACATGGCCTTCCCGCGCATGAACAACATTTCGTTCTGGTTGCTTCCTGCCTCATTCACGCTGTTGCTGATGTCATTGTTCGTTGAAGGCGCCCCTGGCTCCAACGGTTTCGGTGGCGGTTGGACAGTCTATCCGCCGCTTGCGACGTCCGGACATCCCGGCCCTGCGCTCGATTTCGGCATTCTGTCCCTGCATCTGGCAGGCGCCTCATCGATTTTGGGTGCGATCAACTTCATCACCACCATCCTGAACATGCGCGCACCCGGCATGACCATGCACAAGATGCCGCTATTTGCGTGGTCGATGCTGGTCACCGCCTTCCTGCTGCTGTTGTCGCTGCCTGTTCTGGCTGGTGCCATCACCATGCTTTTGACAGACCGCAACTTCGGCACCTCGTTCTTCGATCCGGCCAATGGTGGCGACTTGCTGCTTTACCAGCACCTGTTCTGGTTCTTCGGCCATCCTGAAGTGTACATTATGATTTTGCCAGGCTTCGGCATTGTCAGCCACATTGTCTCGACCTTCTCGAAAAAGCC
Organism: Hyphomicrobiales bacterium; assembly: GCA_947455995.1. Lineage (GTDB taxonomy): Bacteria > Pseudomonadota > Alphaproteobacteria > Rhizobiales > Beijerinckiaceae > CAIYZJ01. Next base: position 27,451 of record CANGQA010000008.1, read on the forward strand.
TGTGTTCGGCTATCTCGGCATGGCCTATGCGATGGTTGGTATTGGTGCGGTCGGCTTCGTCGTATGGGCGCATCACATGTATACGGCTGGCATGTCACTGAACACCCAGCGTTATTTCGTATTCGCAACCATGGTGATCGCTGTGCCTACCGGCATCAAGATCTTCTCCTGGATTGCCACGATGTGGGGCGGTTCGCTGCGCTTCACCTCTCCGATGATCTGGGCGATCGGCTTCATTTTCCTGTTCACCGTCGGTGGTGTGACAGGCGTGGTGCTGGCCAATGCCGGCGTTGATCGCAACCTGCACAACACCTATTATGTGGTCGCACATTTCCATTATGTGCTGTCGCTGGGTGCGGTGTTCGCGATCTTTGCGGGCTGGTATTACTGGTTCCCGAAAATGAGCGGCTATATCTTCCCTGAAGCGATTGCCAAACTGCATTTCTGGATCGCCTTCATCGGTGCAAACGTGTTGTTCTTCCCGATGCACTTTACCGGTCTGGCTGGCATGCCGCGCCATTATGTCGATTATCCCGATGCCTTTGCTGGCTGGAACCGTATCTCCTCGATAGGCTCCTATATCTTCGGCTTCGGTATTCTGGTGTTCTTCTACGGCCTCTATGTCGCCTTCAGCCGCAAGGAACAGGCTGCCAACAGCCCATGGGGCGAAGCCGCCACCACTTTGGAATGGACACTGTCCTCCCCTCCTCCATTCCATCAGTTCGAGACCTTGCCGGTCATCACTGGATCGGATCACTGATCCGTGTGATTAGCGGGCCGCTCTGTTAGGCCAGATCCTCAATTCCGCCGCCGGACATAGTTCGGCGGCGTTCGATCTGAAGAACACAATTCTCAAAACGCCCATGCGTTTTGAACCATCCAGTGTCCGCTTGCGGGGTTTACTCGATGCCGATCAGCAGTACCCGAACCAATCTTGATTCATCCCTTGCTGACGGGGCAGCGATTGATTCCGCCATGGGCAATGGTTCTGCAGCCGATTTTTTTGCGCTGTTGAAACCCCGGGTGATGTCTCTGGTGATTTTTACCGCCCTTGTCGGGATGTTGCTTGCCCCGGTTCCGGTCCATCCCGTCATCGGTTTTGCCTCTTTGCTGGCTATTGCGGTCGGCGCGGGTGCATCGGGTTGCCTGAACATGTGGTGGGATGCCGATATCGATGCCGTGATGCACCGCACCGTCAACCGTCCGATTCCGGCCGGATTGGTTTCTCGAACCGAGGCCCTGAGCTTCGGCATGGTGCTGTCTTTCTGCTCGGTCCTGGTTCTGGGCGTGGTGAGCAATTGGTTTGCCGCCGCTTTTCTGGCCTTTACGATCTTTTTCTATGTGGTTGTCTATTCGATGTGGCTGAAACGCTCGACAGCACAAAACATCGTGATTGGCGGGGCGGCAGGGGCTTTCCCTCCGATGATCGGCTATGCCGCTGTGACCGGAAGCCTCAATCTTGAAACCTTTGTGTTGTTCGGCATCATCTTTTTATGGACCCCGCCGCATTTCTGGGCGCTGGCTCTGGTGAAGTCCGATGATTATGCCCGCGCCGGCATTCCGATGCTGCCGGTGGTGGCTGGTCCAGATGCTACGCGGCTGCAAATTCTGCTCTACACAATCATTCTTGCTCCATTCGGCCTCCTGCCGGTGGTGATGGGTTTCGGCGGTCTGGCCTATGCCATCACGGCGACTGCTGGTGGTGCTGGCATGTTGTGGCTGGCATTGCGGGTTTTCCTCAGACGGGAAGGTCCATTGGCCAACCGGACGGCCATGCAGCTGTTCGGTTTTTCGATTTTATACCTGTTCATGTTGTTTGCCGTTTTGCTTGTTGAACATATCGCACTCAACAGTGGTCTGATCACCTCGCTCTCTTTGATGAAGGGCTAAAGGACAAATGACCGACACACCCAACGGCATTCAATTGACCGAACAGCAAAAAAAGAACCAACGAAGCCGGTCTCTGGCGATTGGTTGGGTCCTGGGTGCACTTGTCGTCCTGTTTTTCATCGTGACCATCGTCAAACTCGGCCCAGCCGTTCTGAACAGGCCGTTGTAATCATGACAAAACCAGCCGGACAGCCCAACACCGAGCAGAGCATTAGCCGCACCATGCAGGCCTGTGCATTGCTTGTCGTGTCGATGCTGGGGCTCGCTTATGCTGCTGTGCCTCTTTATTCGCTTTTTTGTAAGATGACAGGCTTTGGCGGAACACCGGTGATTGCCACCCAAGCCCCCAACAGCATCGGAACCCGTGTTTTTTCCGTCCAGTTTGACTCCAATGTAGCCCAAGGCCTGCCTTGGCGTTTCACGCCGGAGCAACCGCGCCAGGATGTCCGCGCTGGCGAGACGGTGACCGTGATCTACAAGATCTCCAATCCGACTGATCGGGAAACGGCAGGCATGGCAACCTATAATGTCCAGCCGGAAATCATGGCGCCCTATTTCAATAAATTGCAGTGTTTCTGCTTTAATGAAATGGTACTTAAACCACATGAAACCGTTGAAGTTCCTGTGGTTTTCTTTATTGATCCGGCTGCAGCACAGGATCGTGACGTCGAAAGAATTGCAATGATCAGCTTGTCCTACACGTTTTTTCCTGCCAAACGATCAGAAAAATCGGTTGTTCAGGCTAAAGACGCAGTGGCAGGATCAGCTTCTAAACTGTAAACAAGGGTGAGGCGACCTCTACGAGGGGCCAAAGATGAATGCGGAGATGAGAGATAATGAGCGGCGCACATAGCAACAATCACGATTATCACCTCGTTGACCCGAGCCCATGGCCTCTGGTTGGCTCGATCAGCGCCTTCTTTACCGCGGTAGGCGGGATCATGTGGATGAAATCCATGACGGTCGGTGGGTTGCATGCTGGCCCGGTCCTGTTTGGCGCTGGCTTCATTGGCATTTTGTACACCATGCTGTCCTGGTGGTCAGATGTGGTGAACGAGGCCGAATATGGTGGCTATCACACCCGCGTCGTCCAGATCAGCCACCGCTATGGCATGATCATGTTCATTGCTTCCGAAGTGATGTTCTTCGTGGCTTGGTTCTGGGCGTTTTTTGATGCCAGCCTCTATTCGGGCGAACTCAAACAATATCTGCGTGTGGAATTCACCGGCGGACATTGGCCACCCAAGGGCATCGAGGTGTTCGATCCATGGCACCTGCCTTTGCTCAACACCCTGATCTTGCTGCTGTCGGGAACCACCGTGACATGGGCACACCATGCTTTGCTGGAAAATGACCGCAATGGCCTGAAATGGGGCTTGATCCTGACCTGCGCACTCGGGGCTTTTTTCACCGGCGTTCAGGTTTTTGAATATCAACATGCGGCGTTTGCCTTCAAATCATCGATCTATGGTGCAACTTTCTTCATGGCGACCGGCTTTCACGGCTTCCATGTGTTGATCGGAACGATCTTCCTGATTGTCTGCCTGGGACGCGCCCTGAAGGGACACTTCACCGTAGAGCGTCATCTCGGCTTTGAATTTGCAGCATGGTACTGGCATTTTGTGGACGTGGTCTGGCTGTTCCTGTTCATCGCCATCTATCTGTGGGGCTCCCATTGGGGTGCAGCTGCTGCAGCCGCTGGCCACTAAAAAGCCGGTATTGCTCTCCAAAAAGGCGGCCTTGGCCGCCTTTTTCCTTTTTGATCGGATGGACCCCATGAGCCACCAAGTTCCCGCGCAATCCGAGGCTTCCCCTTCGCCAGTCTGGGCGGGGTTACGTGGGCGTTGCCCGCATTGCGGCAAAGGTCATCTGTTTGCTGGTTTTGTGGAAGTAGCACCATCTTGCGATGTCTGCGGGCAGGATTTCTCCAAAGCTGATTCGGGTGATGGTCCGGTGATTTTCATCATCATGCTGGCCAGTCTGATCGTGCTGGGCTCGATGTTGGTCATCGATACGGTCTATTCACCGCCGATGTGGTTACAGATGGTCATCTGGATGCCCGTAATGACCGGGATCGTTCTCGGAATGATGCGCCCGTTCAAGGGGGTGCTGATCACCTTGCAATTCCACCACAAGGCTGGTCAGGGCAAGCAAGCCGATGCCGCGCACAAGCCCGATCAGGATGTATCGGCATGACCCAACATCAGGACCTTCTCCCCCGGACACAGCCCAAGTCATCCGGGCGTTTTCTCGTTCCTATGCTGACCAGCGGTTTTGTCGTGCTGGTTCTGCTGGCGCTCGGCTTCTGGCAGCTTGACAGGATGGAGGCCAAGCAAAGGCTGATTGCCAGCGTCAGTGGGCGGGTCAGCGAGCCTGCCGTTCCTCTGCCTGCTGCCGGACAGTGGACCGGCATCAACAAGCCTGCCGATGATTTTCTGAAGGTTACGGTCAGCGGAAGTCTGCTGAACGATCGCGAAACCTATCTGTTCATGCTCTATACGCCAGCAGGCGAGCGCGATCCGACACCAGGATATGCGGTGATCACCCCTTTGCAACGTGATGATGGTTCGGTGGTGCTGGTCAATCGGGGCTTTGTGCCCGATAGCAAGCGCGATCCTGCCAATCGGCCGCAAAGCCTGAATACGGAGCGTGTTACAATTACAGGCCTGCTGCGCCTGCCGGAATCACGCAGCTGGTTCAACGCGGATGATGCACCAGCCAAGCGGCTGTTCTATACGCGCGATCCCAAAGCCATGGCCAAGGCAGTCGGTCTGGAGCAAGTGGCGCCCTTCGTGATTGATGCCGATGCCACTGCGGTGGCAGGCGGTTGGCCCAAGGGCGGGAATACCGTCATCAGCTTTTCAGACAACCACCTGCAATATGCGATCACCTGGTTTACATTGGCGTTGGCGGTTTTCGGTTTATTCGTGATCTGGTATCGTCAGAACCGGTCAAAGCCACAACCTGATAATGATGAATAAGGGATAGTGATCCGTGCATTATGTCTCGACCCGGGGGCAAGCGCCCCGTCTTGGTTTTTCAGATGCGGTTCTGGCAGGTCTGGCCCGTGATGGCGGGCTTTATTGGCCTGAACAATGGCCCCAACTGGATCATGCCGCCATCAGTGGTTTTGCAGGCCAAACCTATGCCGATATCGCCAAGAGGGTGATAGGGCCCTATGCCAGCGATGTATCATCAGTCGCCCTGTCCGGCATGATCGATGCGGCTTATTCCAGCTTCCGCCATCAGGCCAAATGCCCGCTTGTGCAGATTGATACCAATTTATTCGTGCTGGAACTGTTTCACGGCCCGACACTGGCCTTCAAGGATGTGGCAATGCAATTGCTGGGTCGCTTGATGGATCATGTGCTCAAAGAACGCGGACAACGCGCAACCATTGTCGGGGCCACCTCGGGCGATACCGGCAGCGCGGCGATCGAAGCGTTTCGTGGTCTGACACAGGTGGATGTCTTCATCCTCTATCCGCATGGCCGTGTCAGCGAGGTGCAGCGCCGGCAAATGACCACCGTGGCGGCCGACAACATCCACGCTTTGGCTGTGGAAGGCACCTTTGATGATTGTCAGGCCATCGTCAAAGGATTGTTCAATAACCACGCCTTCCGTGATGCCTATGCCTTGTCAGGGGTCAATTCGATCAACTGGGCACGCATTGTCGCGCAATCGGTCTATTATTTCAGCTCGTCTGTAAGCCTTGGCAGTCCGCACCGGCCTGTCAGTTTCTCTGTTCCGACCGGCAATTTCGGCGATGTGCTGGCTGGCTATGTGGCCAAAAACATGGGGCTTCCGATCAAGCAACTGATGATTGCCACCAACAGCAACGACATTCTCGCCCGCACACTGGCGACAGGCCGCTACGAGGTCACTGGCGTGCATCCGACATCGTCGCCCTCGATGGATATTCAGGTTTCCTCGAATTTCGAACGTTTGCTCTTTGATGCCTGTAACGGACAAAGTGATCTGATCCGCTCGATGATGAATAGCCTGTCACAAAGTGGCTCTTTCACCATTCCCGAAGGCGCAATGGCAACCATAAGACGCGATTTTTCCGCCCATCGGGTCTGTGAAGACGATGTCAGCAAGACCATGCGTGAAACCTTGGCGCGCACCGGCTATCTGCTTGATCCCCATACGGCGGTTGGTGTAGCGGCAGGAGAGAAATTACTTGCCGACGATCCTGCAACTCCAACAGTGGTGCTGGCGACGGCCCATCCTGCCAAATTCCCCGATGCCGTACTTGCGGCAACCGGCGTGCGTCCAGCTTTGCCGCCGCATCTGGCTGATTTGCTGGAGCGCAAGGAACATTTCACCGTCATTGCCAATGAGCAGAAGGCCATCGAGCAGTTTATCAGCCAGCATGGCCGCATGTCGGGGGTAAGCGTTTGACATATCCCCCCGATCCGCAAGTCCGGCTGACAACGCTTGCCAATGGCTTGCGGGTGGTCAGTGAACGAATGGATCATCTGGCCACCGCCTCGGTCGGCATCTGGATTGCAGCTGGTGCGCGCCACGAACATCGCAACGAACATGGTCTTGCCCATCTGATCGAACACATGGCCTTCAAGGGCACAGCCTCGCGTACGGCCCGCCAGATTGCCGAGGAAATCGAGAATGTCGGCGGCGATCTCAATGCCGAAACAACGGCGGAAGTCACCTCCTATTTCGCCCGCGTCTTGGGAGAAGACCTGCCTCTGGCGCTTGATCTGATCGCAGATATTGTCACCTGCCCGGCTTTTGCTGCCGATGAGCTGGAGCGCGAGAAGCAGGTGATCCTGCAAGAAATCGGCTCTTACGAGGATGCCCCCGACGAGCTGATTTTCGATCTGTTCATGGAGCAGGGTTTCCCCGATTCTGTCCTTGGTCGCCCCATTCTCGGCACGCCCGATAGTGTAATGGCCCTGTCCGAAGCCTCGATGCGCACCTTTCTGGCCCGCCACTATTGCGCCCCGGCCATGGTGGTCGCTGCAGCTGGTGCCGTCGATCATGAGGCACTGGTCGCGCAGGCCGAACGGCTGTTTTCAGGCCTGTCACCCCTCCAGCCCGAACGCGCTGTCGCTTGCGCCTATCAGGGCGGGGAAGTGCGGCAAAAGCGCAAACTCGAACAGGTCCATCTGGTGCTCGGAGCACAGGGCGTGTCGTTCCACGATCCCTTGCATGAGGCCATGCATGTGTTCGCGCAGGTGCTGGGGGGCGGCTTATCATCGCGGTTGTTTCAGGAGCTGCGCGAAAAGCGGGGCCTCTGCTATGATGTCCATGCGTTTTTCACCCCGTTTTCCGATACCGGTATTTTCGGCATCTATAGTGGCACGGGCGCCAAGGATGCAGGCCAATTCACATCTGTCATGATTGACCAATTGCGCCAAGCTGCCGACCAGTTGGAAGCGGCTGAAATTGCCCGCGCCAAAGCGCAAATCAAAGTCGGGATGCTGGCTGCCCGTGAATCCCCGACCCGGCGAGCCGACCAGATGGCAAGGCAGCTGCTGGCTTATGGGCGCGTGCCTTCCGGCCAGGAATTGTCCCAACGTATCCAGTCCGTCGATGAAAATAGCCTCAAACAGGCCGCCCGCCGGCTGTTGCAGGGACAACCGACCTTCGCCGTCATCGGTCCGCATACCGGCCTGCCCGGTTTCAATCGGCTCCAAACCGATTTTGTGCCGCTTTAAGGGGTGGTTGTGGTGAGGAATCGTGATGCCTTGTTGCTCTCAAGCAATCTTGCTTTAATGTCAGGAATGCTAAAGGCTTCACGCCGAAAGCATGCAGACCAGCCCCAGACCAGACCTCATCCGTCAGGCACATACAGGATCACCCGTTTGTCATTGATGCGTATCTTTCTTGCTGTAATGACCGTGATCACGGGCTTGGCCGGTTTTTCTGCCGTCTCGAGGGCCGCAGAAGCTATGCGTGTGATGAGCAATACCCCGGTGATTGATCTGTTGCGGCGGGTAGAATTCCACCGCTCGGATGGTGACGTTATCCAGATTTCGACCGCACCGGGTCCAGACGGGATCGTGCGGCGCATGGCCATTTCGGCCAAGGAAAACGGCACAAATCCTGACTGGATCGTTTTTGCACTGAAAAACGACAGTGAGGAATCGATTACCCGCTGGCTGGTGGCCCCCCATTTCCGCATGATCGGTTCAGGCATTCTGCTGCCTGATCTCGGCTCTGTTCGCATTACTGCTGTCACATCAAGCGCGGGAGAAAGCCCCGAGCGGATCGAGAGCGCGGATACCGATATTTTCGAGATCACGCTGGAACCGGGAGCCATCATCACCTATGTGGCCGAACGCGCCTCGCCATTGCTGCCCCAATTCACGCTATGGAATCCGGAAGTCTATAAGGACCGAATGGCGAGCCTGACGCTCTATCACGGCATGGTGATTGGCATTTCTGCTTTGCTCGCACTGATCCTCACGATTGTGGTGGTGGTGCGCGGCGCTTTGATTTTTCCGGCCGCCGCGGCTTTGGCATGGTCGGCTTTGGCCTATGTCAGCGTCGATTTCGGCTTTCTCTCGCAATTGTTCAATCTGACGGCAGAAGCAGCCCGCGTCTATCGCGCAGGATCGGAAGTGGTTCTGGCGGCAACACTCCTGGTCTTCTTGTTTGCCTATCTCAACCTCAACCGCTGGCATGTCCGCTACGGACATTTCACGATCGGCTGGCTGCTGGTGCTGCTGGCTCTGGTGGGTTTGGCCTGGTTCAACCCCGCAATGGCGGCAGGCATTGCCCGGATCTCGATCGGGGCGATTGCCGTGATCGGTTTCGTGCTGATCGTCTATCTCTCTACCCATGGCTATGACCGCGCCGTTCTGCTGATCCCCACCTGGCTGATGTTGCTGGTATGGGTGACTGGCAGCAGCTTTATCCTGATCGGGCAATTGCAGGACGAGCTTGCTCCGGTTGTCTCCGTGGGCAGCGTGGTCATTCTGGTGATGCTGATCGGCTTCACCGTGATGCAACATGCTTTTTCCAGCGGCGTGCTGGCACAAGGACTTGTCAGTGACAGCGAGCGCAAGGCATTAGCGCTCAATGGTTCGGGCGATTCAGTGTTTGATTGGGATGTGGTGGCCGACAAGGTCACCGTTGGCGCCGAAATCGAAACCGCACTGAGCATGAGCGAAGGGTCATTGTCCGGACCTGCCGCACGGTGGATTGATCTGCTGCATCCTTTTGACCGCGACAGGTTCCGCGCCACACTTGATGCCGCTATTGAACAGGCCCGCGGGCGTTTGCAACTGGATTTCCGGATGCAGGGCAATGACGGTCATTATCTGTGGTTTCTCCTCAAAGCCCGCCCGCTTGTTGCCACCGATGGGGCGGTGATCCGCGTGGTCGGCAGCCTGACAGAAACCACCGGCACCAAACTGGCCGAACAACGTATTTTGAAGGATGCGGTGCGCGATCATCTGACCGCATTACCGAACGAACGGCTGTTTCTCGATCGCGTCTCCCATCTCTTGTCCTTAACGCGTGGTGGTGAAAGCATCCGTTCCACCGTGATGATGGTCGATCTCGATCGTTTCCGCTCACTCAACGAGCGGATGGGCATTGCGGGTGGTGATACGATCTTGCTGACTATGGCGCGGCGGATCGGACGACTTCTGCGTCCCCAGGACACGCTGGCACGTTTGGGGGCCGATCGTTTTGCGATATTACTGCTGTCTGAGCGCGAGCCAGGCCCGATCACCGCTTTTTCGGATGCTGTCCGTAAAACGATTGCCGCTCCTGTCAATTATGGCGACAAGGAAATATCACTGACCGCCTCGATCGGCATTGCCCTCCCCGATCCAATGGCTGAAACCGGCGCCGAAGATTTGCTTCGTAATGCTGAAATCGCCATGACCCATGCCAAACGTCAGGGTGGTGACAGGATCGACGTCTTCCGTCCCGCCATGCGCGCTTATCGTACCGATCGTGCCGTCATTGAGAATGATTTCCGTCAGGCCATGGAAAGCGAACGGATCGTGGTGCGGTTTACCCCAATCGTGCGGCTCGATGACCGTTCGATTATCGGCTTCGAGGCCGTGCCACGCTGGGATGCACCTGCTTATGCAACACTATCAGCCCGCGAAATTCTTGATCTGGCCGAGGACAACGGCTTTGCGATGGTATTGTCACAAATCGTGCTGGAACATGCGGCACGGGAATTGAGCCTCTGGCAGGATGCGTTAGAGGTGGACCCGCCAATTTTTGCCACCGTCAATGTGTCAGGCCGCCAGTTGCTCGAACATGATTTGGTGCAGGACATCAAGGCCATTCTGGCGCGCCACTCTGTCCGGCGCGGCTCGTTGCGGCTCGAAATTACCGAAAACGGCGTGATGGACAATCCCGAATATGCTTCGCGCGTGCTCTCGCGGCTTGCTGAAAACGGGATCGGCCTTGTGCTTGATGATTTTGGAACCGGCTATTCATCATTGTCGTACTTGCAGCGCTTCCCGTTCGATATCATGAAAATTTCACGCGCCTTGCTGCGGCCCGATGCCAGCGGCCAGCGGCCAGCTATTTTACGCTCCGTTGTCGGGCTGGCTCAGGATCTCGGCATGACGGTGGTGGCGGACGGGCTGGACACGGAGGAGGATGCCGATGCCTTGCGCGCTGTCGGTTGCGAATACGGCCAGGGCCTGATCATCGGCCCGCCAATGACCGCCGCACAGACCCGCGCTTTGTTGGGCGTGTCCGCACAAGCCTGAGATGACACTGCGTCAAGCCGCTTCGCTCTGCCTGACCGTGTTAGGCGTTACCTGACACTGTAGAAAATTGTGCAAGATCAATGCCTATATGGCCCAAGGCTCGCAGATATTTGGTTTCATGATGCCTGTCGAACAACAGGCCACGATCCATCCCGCAGGTCAGCCAGCCATCGCCTTGCAATTCCTGTTCAAGCTGGCCCGGTGCCCATCCAGCATAACCCAAAGCAAACAGGGCCTCTTGCGGGCCCTGTCCCTTCGATAACAATTCCAGCATTTCCAGCGTCGTGGTCAGATAGAGGTGGTCGCCGACTTTCAAGCTGTTGTGGTCCAACACAATATCATCCGAATGCAGAACAAAGCCGCGTCCTGGCTCGACAGGCCCGCCGCGAAAAACCGGAACAGCATCCAGCATTTTCTGCAAGGGCTCGGGAGCGTCAATATCGAGCAGGTCAAGTTGTTCGAGGACAGCGGGAAAAGCAAGATGCGAGGCCGGGTGGTTGATGATGATACCCATTGCCCCTTCATCGGAATGGGCGCACATATAGATGACGCTGCGCTCGAAACGCTCGTCAAGCATGCCCGGAGTCGCAACCAGAAACCGGCCTGAGCAACTCTGGTCCACAAAATCCCCTGATGATGCGGCTAATAACTTAGCCCTTGCCTTTGACATGCTTTCACCTCTTTATCGGGATGATGCTAGATTTTTCATATGAGAAAGCAATCGGTGACAATCAAAAAATCGCACAAATTCTGCCCTGCACCCGCTTATCATCGAGTGAGAGCTGTATTTTGGCTGGTTTTGCTGGGGAGTTTACTGCCTCTTGTACGCCATGACGAACCGGTTTCTGCGCAACCATCTATCAAACCTGTGAGCGAGCTGGCCCGACTGAGCCTGCTGGAAGGAGCCCCCGAGACCGTGTCCCCGGGGACAACCGTGCTGTGGGGCGGACTGGAATTCCGTTTGGCACCCCGTGTCAAAACCTATTGGCGTACGGTCGGTGATTCAGGACTCCCGCCGGTTTTCTCCTGGACCGGATCACGCAATCTGCAAGCGGTCGAGGTTTTGTGGCCTGTACCCTCACGGTTTCAGGATCAATCGGGTTCGTCGATCGGCTATCACGATCATATCGTGCTCCCGATCAAAATGACCCCCCTTGATCCCAACCAGCCTGTGCACCTGAAACTGTCGCTCGATTATGCTGTCTGCGAGACCCTCTGCATGCCCGCCCATTTCGATGGGGCATTGATGCTGTCTCCGCGAAGCTCACGAAATTCAGCCAGCCAGATCCTGATCCGCGAAGCACTCGCCAAAGTCCCTGTTACGACCGTGCTGCGAGCGGAAGCGCCGCTCCAGGTTCTGTCGATTGCCGCACAGGACAAAAATCTGGTGCTTGTAACAGCCTGGCCTGCCGATGCCAAAGACGGAGATATCTTTGTCGAAGCATCGGAAGGCTGGGTGTTCGGTCAACCTGTGCCCCTCACCGTCACAATGGATGCTGGAGGCCGGCGCATACGGCACGACCGGATCGACATCGAGGAAAAGCCCCGAACCGACAGTCCAATCTCGGGACTTGAGGTGGTTGTGACCCTGGCGGCGCCCAACATGGCGATTGAAACGCGCGCGACACTCGACAAGCAAGGCCGTGCACCTTAGATTGGGTATGAGTGTGCGATAGGACCGCATCATCGGTCCTGTGACACCTTGTCACTAATTTTCAATCCGGAGGAAAAAATGAGCATTACTGTTGGCGCGCATCTGCCAGAAGTCACCTTCCGCGTCATGACCGAAAACGGTCCCGCTCCCAAAACCACAGCAGAATTGTTCAATGATCGTAAGGTCGTGCTGTTTGCAGTGCCGGGTGCATTTACCCCGACCTGCGATAAGAACCACCTTCCAGGCTATGTCACCCATGCCGCTGAAATCAAAGCAAAGGGCATTGATGCCATTTTGGTGACAGGCGTCAATGATGTGTTCGTGATGAAAGCTTGGGCAAAATCAACCGGCGGCGAAGGCGTTATCGAATTCCTGTCCGATGGCAATGGTGATTTCGCCAAGGCGCTGGGTCTGGCTTTCGATGGCTCTGGCTTCGGATTGGGCACCCGCTCGCAACGTTATTCGATGATCGTCGATCATGGCGTCGTGAAAAGCCTCAACGTCGAAGACGCGCCAAGCAAAGCTGACGTCTCAGGTGCGGAAGCCATGCTGAAGAAGCTCTAATCAGAGCGATCACGCTTCTGAGAGGCCGCATCATCTGCGGCCTCTTTGTTAAGAGACTTTTTCGGCAGAAAAGGGGCCATCCCCCCTCGCGCCAAGCCGTCCACTTCCTCGTTTTCGGTATGGCCTGCATGGCCTTTGACCCAATGCCAAGCGACCTGATGACGCGCCTGCGCCTCGTCCAACCTCTGCCACAGATCCACATTTTTGACCGGCTGGCGGCTGGCTGTTTTCCAGCCATTGCGTTTCCATCCCTTGAGCCATTCGGTGATGCCCTGTCGCAGATATTGTGAATCGGTCCATAAATCGACATCACAGGACCGTGACAGTGTTTCAAGCGCCATAATGGCAGCCATCAGTTCCATACGGTTATTGGTTGTCTCGCTTTCGCCACCACAAATCGTCCGGCGGGCGCCGCCATAGACCAGCAGAGCACCCCAGCCTCCCGGTCCCGGATTGCCCGAACATGCCCCGTCAGTATAGATCGTGACACGCATCATACTCATTGAGAAAAGCCGTAATCCGCCGCGGATGTAGCACGCAGATGAAACCGCAATTTCTTGTAATATTCGAGCGGATCTTTGGGCCGCACCAAGGCGCCGGGCGGCACATTCAGCCAGTCTACGAGACGCGTCAGCATAAAGCGTAAAGCCGAACCGCGGCACAGAATTGGTAAAGCCGCAATTTCCTCGGCCTGCAAAACACGTTCGCGCTGATAGCCGGAAATCATGGCCTGCCCCTTGGTCAGGTTGAACGAGCCGTCGATCTCGAAACACCAGGCATTCAGGCCGATGGCCAGATCATAGGCAAAATCATCATTGCAGGCGAAATAGAAATCGATCAGCCCCGACAATTGCGAGCCGATGAAAAATACATTGTCGGGAAACAGATCGGCATGGATAACCCCGCGCGGCAGATGGGTTGGCCAATGCTGTTCAAGGTCCTGCAAAGCCTCCGAAATAGCCTGCGCCAGCCCTGGCATCACCGTATCGGCACGCTCGCGGGCCTGCTCGAACAAAGGGCGCCAGCCCGATACCGAGAGGGCATTCTCGCGTTTGACCGGATAATCCGCCCCTGCCTGATGCAATTTGGCTAAAGCCGCACCAACTGCGGAGCAATGGGCAGCTGTAGCCCGTTTGACGCCCATGCCATCGAGAAAAGTCACAATCGCCGCGGGACGGCCGGCCAGTCGACCCAAGGCCTGCCCCTTGAGTGTTTTGACAGGCTGCGGGCAATTCAATCCTTTGCGCGCCAGATGCTCCATCAAACCGATGAAAAAAGGAAGATCATCTTCTCTAACCCGCTTTTCATAGAGCGTAAGAATAAAAAAACCTTCGGTCGTATGAAGCAGAAAATTGGAGTTTTCGACCCCTTCGGCAATACCCTTGGCCGACAGGACATCACCAATCGCATATTGGGCGACAAAGGCAGTCAACTCCTCATCGGATACATCGGTATAAACAGCCAAGAACTTTACTCCGTCTCGATCTCGCGCAAGGCGCGTGGCAGCGGAAAGAACACACTTTCATCCGCCGTAAAGAATGACTCAACAGTCACCTGATAGCGCTTGGAAAACGCATCGATGATTTCTTCAACCAGCACTTCGGGGGCAGATGCACCCGCCGTGATTCCCAAGCGGGTGATCCCCGAGAACAAGGACCAATCAATATCGTCGGCCCGCAACACAAGGGCCGAGACCTTGCAGCCTGCCCGCTCTGCAACTTCCCGCAGCCGTTGCGAATTAGAAGAATTAGGCGAGCCGACCACGATCATGGCATCGACTTGAGGGGCAATCTGCTTGACCGATTCCTGACGGTTGGTGGTCGCATAGCAAATGTCTTCCCTGTGCGGGCCGGCAATATCGGGAAAACGGCTTTTGAGAGCGGCAATCACTGCTTCGGTATCATCGACAGACAAAGTGGTCTGGGTGGCATAAGCCAGTTTGTCGGGGTTTTCGGGTGTTAATGACAACACATCCGCCACAGTTTCGACCAGCAAAACCGCCCCTTCAGGCAATTGCCCCATGGTACCGATCACTTCGGGATGCCCGGCATGGCCGATCAGCACGACAATACGGCCGCGCCTGTGATGCAACTCGGCCTCGCGATGGACTTTAGTGACCAGGGGACAGGTGGCATCAAGAGCGAACAGCCCGCGCTTTTTTGCTTCTTCGGGCACGGATTTCGGTACTCCATGGGCCGAAAAAATCACCGGAGCCTTGCCATCGGGCACTTCATCGAGTTCGTCGACAAAAATTGCCCCTTTTTGTTTCAGACTTTCGACCACATATTTGTTATGAACGATTTCATGGCGCACATAGACCGGCGCGCCATAAAGCTTCAAAGCCTTCTCCACAGCATCGATTGCCCGCACCACGCCGGCACAGAACCCGCGCGGAGCGCATAGCATGATCTGCAGGGGAGGCTTGGATGTGCTGATAGCAAGATCAGAATGTAACGACATAAGATCCAACAGGTTCGGACACGGACAAGACTAACAGGAAAGTGTTGTGAAGGCGCGGCCTGCAGACTGTCAAGCCATCCGGCTCGCCTTTGACACGAAAACCTGTCACAAACGCATTATGCACAGGCCAGATTGAAGCCCGATCTATGGAAAGAGACCCTTTGTGACCGACCCATCTGCCAATGCCCCACCCGTAACCGGGGCAAAACCCGCGGCCGCCAAAGCAGTGTTTACCAATGGCTCGATCATGCGCCATGTCAGCATCATGACCGCATCCGGCAGCATCGGGCTGATCGCAATATTTGCCGTCGATTTTCTGTCGCTGCTCTATGTATCATGGCTTGGTGATGTCAACCTCACTGCAGGGGTGGGTTATGCCACCGCGGTCCTGTTTTTCTCAACTTCCGTCAATGTCGGCCTGATGATTGCCATCGGGGCAAGTGTGTCGAGGGCATTGGGAGGGGGCGAATTGGCCCGCGCGCGCGGGCTTGCTGCCACCTCGCTCGTCATCTGCCTTCTGGTCAGTGTCGTTGTGGTCCTTCTTGTCATGCTGGCACTCGGCCCTTTGCTGACGGCTTTGGGTGCACGCAATGAAGCCTATGATGTTGCCTATCGATTTTTGCTGATTTGTATGCCATCCAACCTGTTACTGGCCATCGGCATGGGATTTTCCGGCCTGTTACGGGCGGTCGGCGATGCCCGGCGCGCCATGCTGGTGACACTGATCGGAGGCTGCATCACCGCAGCCATTGACCCGATCATGATTTTCGGGCTCGGTCTGGGCACCGAAGGCGCGGCTTGGGCGACGGTGATGTCTCGCCTGATCTATTGCGGGCTGGGCTATTATGGTGCGGTCAAGGTCCATAATCTGGTTGGCTCCTTCACTCTCAACAGCTTCAAGGGACATGCCGGCATCATCATGGCTGTCGCTGTGCCCGCCGTTCTCACCAATATCGCCACTCCGGTGTCCAATGCCTTTATGACAGCGATCATTGCGCCATTCGGGGATGAAGCCGTGGCAGCCAATGCGATCATCACCCGTCTGGTGCCGTTGGCCTTTGGCACTTTATTCGCACTCTCGGGTGCTGTTGGACCGATTTTCGGGCAGAATTTGGGTGCCGGACAGATGGGGCGGGTGCGCGATACGCTGACCGCCTCACTCAAACTGTCGGCCGTATTGGTCATCGCAGCATGGCTGATCCTGATGATAGGCGCGGACTGGCTTGGCATCCTCTTCAAGGCCGAAGCGGATACAGCAATGCTGCTGCGGTTCTTTTGTGAAATACTGGCCGGGACATGGCTGTTCAACGGAGGGCTTTTTGTCGCCAATGCCGCCTTCAACAATTTGGGTGCACCATTGCTGGCGACCCTGTTCAACTGGGGGCGCGCGACCATTGGAACCATTCCCTTTGCCTATGCGGGGGCATCGCTTGCGGGAGCAAAAGGAGCTTTGCTCGGGCAGGCCTTGGGGTCCATCTGTTTCGGAATTGCTGCCGTAGTCTGGGCCTATCGTCTGATTGCCAAATCGAGCCAACACGCGCACAATTAATTGACTTTCTGAAAATTTCAGGACATTCGCGTCAATAAAGTGAGAAAAAAATGGTCAATCCGTTCGATGTCATGACCAAATTCGGCAATCCGTTCTTTCAAGAACAAGCGCCGCGTTTCGGTCTGAGCCAGCAGGACATCATGCGCGCGACAGCCGCTCTGATGCCCGCTTTCATGTACGGATTGCGCCAGCAGGCCCCGACCAGCCAGGACTGGCTGACGATGTTCCAGCCCGACCGGATGAAAACAATCGATCCAATGCAGCTCTTTTTTGGAACGACACCAGCTGTCAACCCGATTGCCGAACAGGCTGCAATGATCAGCGGAATCAATGCCAAGATTTTGCAGGATTTTCTGCCAGTTATGGCAGAAACCCTTGCCAAGGGACTGGGTCAGGCCGCGTTTCATCCAGCCCAGCCTGCCCCTGTCGCCCAAGCTGACAGCCGCAAAGCCGCAGAGGATGGCGGCGCTGCATGGGGTGCAATGATGGCGACAATGATGGGGTTGGCTCCCGAGGAACCAGAACCCGAACCTGAACCCGAATTGCCGCCCGATCCCGTCGAGCAAAGCATCGATGCCTTCGCCCAGATGCTGGCGACCAGCCGCGAGACGCAGGAACAGCATATCCATACCATGCAATCAATCATCAGCCGGATGATGGGCGGCGCTGGTTAGTCGATCAATCCCGGCGGCAGCGGCGCGTTCCAGTACTGGGCAAGACTGTCGGCAATGCCGATGATCGACCATATGATGCCCATGCCGAAAACCCAGGCAAGAAAAGCATATTGAGCGGCGCGTTGATCCTGCCCGCTGATGAGTGATTTCAAAGCCCGCAAACGCATAGGTCTACTTTCCAACATCCTGTCGATCGGACCACACTGCCCTGCCGCCCCTGTTCAAAAAGTTAACACATCGCAATCTTTGGCAGTCAGGACCCTGCTTTCCGGCGGAATGGTGAATCGGAGGTAACCAAATTCAGGCGCGGCGCAGAGCCAAGACATTGCCGGCCAACACCAGCAAAAGCCCCAGACATGACAACGGACTCCAGTGATAATTCTCGAATAGGGTCGAAATCCCCAGTGCCAGAACCGGAAACATCACTGTGGTATAGCCTGCCAATGCAGCGCCGACCCGTCCCAGCAGTGTCAAATAGGCAAAAAAAGCCACAATGGTCGAAACAGTCGAGAGCCACAACAGCGAGCCAAGATAGGTTGGCGTCATATCAATGGTAAATTCCGCGCCCTTGAGCAAAGCAACACAGCCAAGCAGCAAGGCCCCGTAAAACATGCCCCAGCTGTTGGCTGACACAACAGATGTGCCTTTGCCCTGAATCCGCCCCGACAGCATGTTGCCGGTGACGAAGAAACAGACCCCCAACCCGGCAAAACCCAGACCGCGCCATGTGCCCTCATGCTGCGACAACAAGGTCTCTGGCCCGAACATCAAAGCGACCCCGACAATGCCGATGGCAGCCGCACCTAAAATCCGCCGCTGGATCGGCTGTTTGAGCACAATCGAGCCAATGAGCGGATTGATCACCGCCACCATCGAGAATACGACTGCCAACAGGCCGGAATTGATGGTCAGTGCGGCATTGTAGAACATCAACAGATTGTTGGAAAAAATACACGCGCCCAGACAGGCCAGCCGCACATGCTGCTTGAGCGAGAAACGTAAATTCTGGCCCGACATCACCGCCCAAAGCATCATCAATGATGTGCCGGCTGCAAACCGATAGAACAACGACACTTCAGGGGCGACCACACCCACCTGCAAATGCATGGCAAACCATGAGGTGCCCCAGGCAAACACCGCAACCGCATAGAGGGTATAGTCATACCGCTGCATTTTAGGGATCAGGCGCGTGGGCACGTTTTCACCGGACAGAGGGGCAGGATAGAAGATTAAAAATTACGGCAGCCTTGCATATCCTGACAGCCGCAACACATCCTATCCAACAAGCTTGGGGCTAGCCATGCCAATCGGCTCATGTCTGATAGGCATCTGGCAGATAGATATCAATCAGTGCCAAGCAGGCTGGCTCACAGCAAATTCTCTTTAAAAATCCGGTCTGCATCACCACGCCAGTCCTGACCGTATCGGGCCAGGAGATGCTCAGCAAGCGTGCGGCCATCGGCAATGATCGCATCCAGCGGATCAAGGAAAGCCTCCTCACCAAGGCCCCTGGCTTGCAAGCCCTGTCGGGAAATTGCCAAAACATCACGGGCAATGTCACGCACAGTGCGGCCCCGCGAGACCGTGTTGAGGGCTGACACCGGGACCTCGTCGCGCAAGGCTTGGCGGTCTTGTACCGTCCAGTCTCTCACAAGCGCCCAAGCCGCCTCCAGCGCGGCATCGTCATACATCAGACCGACCCAGAAGGCCGGAAGCGCATTCAGCATCTCGACCGGTCCGGCATCGGCTCCGCGCATTTCGATATAGCGTTTAAGCCGGACATCGGGAAACAGGGTCGACAGATGATTGACCCAATCCGACAGGGTCGCGCGCACACCAGGCAGAGCGGGGAGCGCACCATTCATCAAATCCCGGAAGGATGCGCCAGCAACATCATGATAGGTATCACCGCGCTTGACGAAATACATCGGCACATCCAGCGCCCACTCGGTATAGCGGTCAAAACCCATACCACTGTCAAAGGCGAAGGGGATCAGCCCCGAACGGTCGGCGTCGGTATGCCGCCAGATCTCGCCACGTGTCGATAAAAAGCCCGTTGCCTTGCCATCCATCACCGGCGAATTGGCAAACAGGGCGGTAGCAATCGCCTGCAAGGCCAGGCTTACCCGCATTTTTTTGACCATGTCCGCTTCGGACGAGAAATCCAGATTCACTTGCACCGTGGTGGTGCGGAACATCATATCAAGGCCCATCGTGCCGACTTTGGGCATATAATTGGCCATGATCCGGTATCTGCCCTTCGGCATAACCGGCGTCTGGGCCCGCGACCATATCGGACTGCATCCCAACGACAGAAAAGAAATCCCCAAACGCTCGCCTATCCGATGCACGGCATCCAGATGCCCCTGCAACTCAGCTGCACCTGCATGCAAATCAGCCAATGGTGCGCCCGATAGCTCGAATTGACCACCAGGTTCGATCGAAATCGCCCCGCCACCGTCAGGATCAGCCAGACCAATGATTGACGACCCGTCGATAATCGGTTCCCAGCCGCTTTCTTGCGCCAGAGCATCAAGCAAAGCCCCGATGCCATGCGGCCCCTGATAGGGAACAGGCTCTGTCGAACCGGTCAGGAAGGGAATTTTTTCATGCTCGGTGCCAATCCGGAACTGGGACACAGGCTTGGGGCCCTTTTCAAACCATGCGACCAGTTCGTCACGGCTCTCAATCGGGGTAGGATCAAATTGGTCGCGGGCCATAAGTTCTTCCATTTTCAGCAGGAGAGCAGTGTAACATGACACAACATACAAAGCGAAGTGGATAAAATGTAATTTTTTTAGGAATTCATAAATATTACATTATTTTTATGTGATATCTCCGCAAACGGCCTGCACAAATGCCAATGCGGCAACAGCTGCTGTATCGGCGCGCATGATACGCGGCCCCAGTGACAAGACAATGACATTGGGTTGGGCCAAAAGCAGTCCCCGCTCGGCATCCGAAAAGCCGCCTTCGGGACCGATCAGCACCGAGATCGGCCTGTCAGCACCAATCGTGGAAAGAGCCTGCAAAGGTGAGCTGACCGGGGCAGCCTCGTCACAAAACACCAGCATGTCATCGGCTGGGCGATTGGCCAGCATCGCTTCCAGCTTTTGCTCTGGCAACACTTCGGGCACCGCTATCATCGTGCATTGTTCGGCGGCCTCAATTGCATTGGCCTGCATCCGCTCAAGATTGAGGCGGGAGACCATTGTATGCTGGGTCATCACAGCGCCAAGGCGGGCAACGCCCATCTCGACGGCTTTTTGCACCATATAATCCAGCCGCGCCTGTTTGAGCGGGGCGAAAAAGTAGCTCACCCGTCCTTGCGGGGCGGGCGGCCGCAGCGCCTGATCAAGATGCAATGTCACGGCCTTGCGGCCTGTTTCGGCAATATGACCGCGCCATTCCCCCTCATGATTATTGAATGCAATCACCACATCGCCCATTTTGGCGCGCATCACCCGATCGAGATAATGCGATTGCTCGGGCGAAAGCACCACATCCGCGCCTTCGCGCAGCGATGCTTCGACATAGAGCCTGTGTGCGCGATGATCGGGTCGCATGATCCATCCTGATGACCAGTCTAATTCGCCATTCATAAACTGATCACGGCGAAAAGGGGAGAGCCCAAAAGAGAAGAGTATAGATACATTGCCCCCATACCTCCATTGGCCATACCTCCATTGGCCATACATCCCAGTCACGGATCAGCCATCTTTGCCCGATACCAAGTCCGATCACGGCTTTTGGCAAAAGAAAAACTGCTGAAACTTGCCACTTGCCTGCAGCTTGGCTATTAAAAAGCGAAATGTGACGACGCGGAGCGACCGGACTGATGAACGCACGTCTTATGATCCAACAGGATTTGATCCTGCGCTACTCCCGCCGCGGTGCGGTTGCTCTGCTGATCATGTTCGGCATGACGGGTCTGGCCCATGCACAATCGAATGAATGCACCGCATTGGGACAAAGTTTTCAGAAGCGGCAAGCCACCGTCGAGCAGATCCAGGGTTTCAACAAAAAGCCTCCGTCTGCTGATCAAGCCTGCGCAGCATTTACACGTCTGGTGTCACAAACCAACGAATTGATGAAATCCATCGAAGATAACGGGGCATGGTGCCATGTTCCACAAGAGATTTTACCCGGTCTGCAGTCGCAGGTTCCCCAAATTACCGAAGGCCGCAAAAATTCCTGTGCCGCAGCAGATCAGCAACGCAAAGCCAAATCTGCTCCTTCTGCAAGCCCGTTTGGCGGGGGAGACTCGGTGATTGGCGGAGCAGTCAAAATGCCTAAAGGTGCGCTTTGAGGCTTGCTGGCCTCCTCATCAGCGGGGATTGATATCCCATGGCGCCCCTCGAGCCAGACGTTTCAGCGCAAGACCTCCCGAAAGGCTCGCTGCCTGATGCCGCCCCATCGAATTGGGTCGATCATTGGGCACCCGAAGCATGGCGGCCCCTGCTGCGGCTGGTTCGGATTGACCGTCCGATAGGCTGGTGGCTGTTGCTGTTGCCATGCTGGTGGTCGTCAGCCCTCGCGTCTGTAGCCACAGGTCAGCCCTACCCCGATCCGCTCCATCTGCTGCTGTTTCTTGTCGGGGCCATAGCCATGCGCGGGGCGGGCTGTGTCTACAACGACATCATCGACCGTGATCTGGACCGGATGGTGACCCGCACCCGCAACCGACCGCTGGCCAGTGGCGCGGTCAGCGTGAAGGCCGCTCTGGTTTTACTGGCTGCATTAGCCGGTATCGGCTTGCTGGTTCTGCTGTCTTTCAACCGCTTCAGCGTGATCCTCGGCTTTTGCTCGCTTGTGCCGATCCTGATCTATCCTTTCATGAAACGCCTGACCTCATGGCCGCAAGCCGTGCTTGGGCTGGCTTTCGCGTGGGGCGGGTTGATCGGCTGGAGTGCTGCGACCGGATCCCTGACCCTTGCACCTTGCCTGGTCTATCTGGCGGCAATTTTCTGGACCATCGGCTATGATACAATTTATGCCATTCAGGATTTCGACGATGACAGCGTGGCAGGAATCCGCTCCACCCCGCGTCTGTTCGGCGCATGGACGCAAATCATGGTTGGTTTGTTTTTCATCCTTGCGATCGCTGTACTGATTTGGGCCTATGCGATCACAGGAACAGGGTTGATCGCGCGCGCTGGCTTGGCGGCTTTTGCCCTCCATCTGGGCTGGCAGGTGCTCAAAATCAACCTCAAGAACCCTGCGATGGCCCTGAGATTGTTCCGCTCCAATCGCGATGCAGGGTTGATCCTGTTTCTGACATTGTCGGGCGACGCCCTGTTTCGCCTGTAACAGAAGCCGCCAGCCCGTTTCACGCTCTTGTCGCAGTGCAACAAAATCGATACATAGTCTGGACTGACTTTTTTTTCGCGCATCATATGGCTGGTCTCATGGTTCATTCTGTTGATCTACCTGATCTTTTGGCTTTGAGTGAAGATGCTGCCAGACGTGCGGGCGAACTGGCTCTGGCGCATTTTAACCCTGGTTCCAAAACCAGCGCAGGCATCAGCTACAAAGACGGTGGCTCGCCTGTGACGGAGGCAGATCTGGCGGTTGATCAATTCCTGAAGCTGCATCTGGGCGATACCAGACCTGATTTCGGCTGGTTATCGGAAGAAACCGCCGATTCACCGGAACGAATGGCCTATCAGCGTATCTGGATTGTCGATCCGATCGACGGCACCAAATCCTTCGCGCGCGGTGATCAGGACTGGACCGTCGCCATTGCGCTGGTTGATCAGGGACAGCCGGTGCTGGGCTGTGTCTATGCCCCAACCACACAGGAAATGTTTTCAGCAATTGCCGGCCATGGCGCGTTCTTGAATGGCAAACGCCTTTCAGGCGGCACCAGCAAGACGCTGGATGGCGCCCGTCTGGTGGGTCCCAAGCCCTTGATCGATGCCTTGAACGGCCATCATCAGGGCTTTTTACGGACCGACCGCGTGCATTCGCTCGCCCTTCGGCTGGCCCGTATTGCCCAAGGATGGGCTGATGCAGGGGTCGCAGAAGCCCATGCCCATGATTGGGATCTGGCTGCTGCCCATGCAATTCTGAATGAGGCCGGACTGGTACTGCACACCCGCGAAAAGGCCGTGCCCACTTACAACCGCCCGACAACCCGCCATGCCGCGATTGCCGGTGGCCCGCTCCATCTTGTTTCACCGCTGACAGACATGCTGCAACGCATCAATCTGGACAGGATCGCGGTGGAAGACGGCACAGCCTGATCCTCCTCCCACCAACCTCGCAAACGGAGATTTGTGATGACCGACGGCGCCCAGAAGCAATTGCCCCATCTTGTATTCGGGGGAGAACTTGTCAGCCTTGACAGTAACGAGTTCCGTGATCTATCCAAGCTGGACATTGTCGGCATTTTCCCGAATTATGCCTCTGCCCATGTGGCTTGGAAAGCCAAAGCGCAATCAACGGTAGACAATGCCCATATGCGTTACTTCGTCGTGCATCTGCACCGCTTGCTGGATCCGACCGGTTCGTAATTATTCCTTGCCATCTCCATCACAGGATCGGCCTTTTGTGCTGAAATTTGCATCATGCTGAAGGCGCTAGGTAAACAAATCGTTGTGCTGAAAGGCCTCGGTCTGATTTTGGCTGGCTATTTGCGGCTGGTGCGCTTCACCTCGCGGGTGACCTATGACCCACCCGATATGCCCGCGCGGCTGCACAAAATCGGGCCTATGGTGGCTGCCCTGTGGCATGGCCAGCATTTGATGGTGCCCTATGCCAAGCCTGCCGATTTGCCATTTGCCGTGTTGATTTCACGCCACCGCGATGGCGAAATCAACGCTTCGGCCTGCCGCAATTTCGGTATCATCCCGACCAGAGGTTCTGGTGGGCGTCCTGACCAGAGCGAGCGCAAGGGCGGGGCGGGCGGTTTGCGATCCCTCATCCGCTTCCTGTCGGATGGTATCAGCGTCTGCATGACAGCCGATGTGCCCAAAGTAGCGCGTGTGGCGGGACCCGGAATCATTACACTCGCACGACTCAGCCAAAAGCCGATCGTGCCGATTGCCGTGATTTCCAAGCGCCATCATATTTTCGCCAGTTGGGACCGCGCGACCATTGGCCTTCCGTTCAGCCATTTGGTGATTGCGATGGGCGAACCAATCATGGTCGGACGCAATCTAGACGATACCCAGCTTGAAGCCGTGAGACATGAACTGGAAACACAGCTCGACCTGCTTCATAAACAGGCCTATCAACGGGTTGGGGCAGTTGATCCCGGCTTTGACCTCAGAACGGGACAGCGATCATGATCGGCAATCTTGCTCTGAGGCTTTACAGTTTCGTCACCTCGCTCGGTCGCCTGTTCGTCTACGGTCTGTTGCGCCACCGCATGGGCAAGGGCAAAGAAGATGTGGAGCGCTGGGCCGAACGACGCGGACGTCCGTCGATGAGCCGACCGGAAGGTCCGTTGGTTTGGGTCCATGGAGCCAGTGTCGGCGAAACAATCTCCATCCTGCCTATCGTCGACCGTATTCTGGCCGAAGGCATCAATGTGTTGATCACGTCGGGCACGGTCACCTCTGCCCGCTTGCTGGATCGCCGTCTGCCGCCAGGTGCCTATCATCAATATCTACCAATGGATGTCCCGCTTTACATGCGGCGGTTTTTCAGCCACTGGCGACCTGATCTGGGGCTGATTGCTGAATCCGAGCTTTGGCCGAACATGCTGATGATCGCGGACAAGCGCCATATTCCATTGGTGCTGATCAATGCCCGCCTCTCCGAGCGCAGCACCCGTCGCTGGAAGCGGTTTGGCCGCATAGCGGCCGCGGTCATGGCGCGGCTTGACCTCTGTCTGGCCCAATCCGAAGAGGATGCCCGCCGACTGAGCGAATTGGGCGCTCCGCGTGTCACGGTAACCGGAAATCTGAAATTCGATGTTCCTGCCCCGCCAGCCGACCATGCCAAAGTGGCAGCCCTTGAAGGCCTCATCGCTGGACGTACCGTCTGGATTGCTGCCTCCACCCATCCAGGTGAGGAACAAGCCATCATCGAAACCCATCTGGCTTTGAGCGGTCAAATTCCAAATCTGTTGACATTCATTGCTCCGCGCCATCCGCAACGCGGAGCCCCTATTTCCGATGCAGCACAGGCTTTAGGCATCACTTGCGGACGCAGAAGCCAGCGCGCATTACCGACTGAAGAGGTCGGGCTGTATGTTGTAGATACCATTGGTGAAATGGGCTTGTTCTATCGCGTCTGCCCGCTGGCCTTCATGGGTGGCTCGCTGATCAATCATGGTGGACAAAACCCGATTGAACCGGCCAAACTCGGCACTGCGATCGTGCACGGGCCGTATGTTCACAATTTCGCTGATACCTATTCCCGCCTCGATCTGGAGCACGGTGCAATGGAAATCAGCCCTGAAAACCTGACAGATGCAGTTGGCCAACTGCTGGGCAATCCCGCAAAAATGCGCGAAATGAGCCGCACAGCCAACCAGGTCATCGTCTCTTTGTCTGGCGCAACAGACCGGACCATGAGCGAAATCGCACCCTTTCTGGTGCGTATGCATATCGAAAGCCGATAATGCGCGCGCCGTCTTTCTGGTGGCAACCGGTCCCCACTGTTCTGGCGCGTCTGCTGTCTCCGCTTGGATGGCTCTATGGCCGTATCACCGCCTTGCGCATGGGACAGAAGGGCCAGAAGGCAGATTGCCCCGTCATCTGCATCGGAAACTGGACGGCTGGAGGGGCTGGCAAAACCCCTGTCGCTTTAGCCATCGCTGGCCTTTTGCAGCAGCACGGACTGAAACCGGTCTTTCTCAGCCGTGGCTATGGTGGCCGCTTGAAAGGACCAATCCGGGTCAACCCCGCTCTTCACGGTCCGGAGGATTGCGGCGACGAGCCATTGTTGCTGGTTGAAACCGCGCCCGTCATTGTTGCGCAAGACCGTGTGGCTGGCGCACGATTAGCGGCGCGACTGGGGAATATCATCATCATGGATGATGGCTTGCAAAACCCTTCTTTGCACAAAACCGTTTCTTTCTCGGTGGTTGACGGCACAGTCGGTGTCGGAAACGGTTTGTGCCTGCCTGCAGGCCCGTTACGCGCTCCTGTCGCCGATCAATGGCCATACACTGATGCAATGATTGTGGTTGCCCGCGACCGCGCGCCCACTCACACCAGCAAAACCATGCCCAAGCCGGTCTTTACAGGGCGGCTTGATCCCGATCC
Source organism: Hyphomicrobiales bacterium (assembly GCA_947455995.1). Classification (GTDB taxonomy): domain Bacteria; phylum Pseudomonadota; class Alphaproteobacteria; order Rhizobiales; family Beijerinckiaceae; genus CAIYZJ01. The sequence goes on from CANGQA010000008.1 coordinate 54,168, forward strand.
CGCGATCGCGGCCTCGCTGGCTGGCCGAAACATATTGGCGGTTGCGGGGATCGGCCGTCCCGAAAAATTGATGCTGACCCTGCAGCAATCAGGCGCCGGCCCCTGTACCCTCAAAGCTTTTGCCGACCATCATCCTTTCACCCGCACCGAGATCGAGGATCTGGTTCGCCAGAGCCAGCAGATGCAGGCGCAACTGGTCACCACAACCAAAGACCATGTCCGCATCAAATCCTGCGCGCCGGATTTGGTTCCATATTTTATCGTGCTGCCTGTGCAGTTTGTAGCAGAGCGTGAACAGGACCTGCTCACCTTCATTCTCACATGCTGCGGACTGGAGACAAACCGGCAAGCGAGATAACGACGGCTGGGAGGTTAATGCCTGTCTGCTTGGTTCTGCTCTCTGACACGCTGCAAAACGGCATCGGTCGAGGCATAGGCCTCTTGCAGATCAACACTCCAATAGCGCAAATCGTCGATCTGAATTTTCTCTCCCGTCACGCCGCAAAGCACAAAACTGCCGGGGCGCACAACCGTATAATCGCCATCGAGGTATTCGATCACGGCTTGTTCATCGGGCATGGTGCGTTCAAAACGGTTTATCATGATATTGCCTTAGCGTGTCTGGCTGTCTGCCGTCAATTCGGATCTCAGGAAGAGGTTTTTCCCACCACCTGGGCCTCTCCGTCAGCAAAGCGCAACCGATAACCGGTTTCAGGGAACACCTGGGCCGCGCTGTGGAGCGGCTGGCCGGCATCGTCAAGCACAAGCACATAACCGCGCGCCAGCACGCCCTGATAGGACAAGGAGGTCAGCAATTGGCCGATATGGGCAAGCCGCTCCTGCCGCCTTTGCAGCTGCTGGCGCACTGTCTGCCGGGTCCGGGCCAACATTTCGTTCAGGCGTTGCTGGTGATCTGAGATCAGTTTGCGCTCGGCCCGCAATTGTGCGGCCTTGGCTGCAGAAAGCCGCTGGGCCAGTCCGTCCAGACGGGCACGGGTGGCCTGCACACGCGCCAGCGGGGCATGACGGGCCAAACGGCGCGACACATCCACCAAGCGGTTGCGATGGCGTTGCGCCCCGCGCGACAACCCGCCGTTCAGCCGTGTTGCCGCCAGATCGAGCCTTTGACGCGCTCCGGCCAGCAGATCGGACGGATCAGGCAGAGCGCGGCTGACCGAGCGGACATCGGAGCGACGGCGTTCGAGCAGACGCAACACCGAAGCCTGAAGCCTGCGTGCATCATCGCCGACCCGCATCATCAGTTCCGAGCTTACAGGCACGACCATTTCAGCAGCACCCGTTGGTGTTGGCGCTCGCCGGTCTGCGGCGAGATCGAGCAAAGACCAATCGGTTTCATGGCCGATGGCGGCAATCAGCGGGATCATGGATTGGCTGGCCGCGCGCACCACCCCCTCGTCATTGAAGCCCCAAAGATCCTCGATCGAACCGCCGCCACGTGCAACAATCAGCACGTCGGGCCGCGGAACCGGCCCGCCTTCGGGCAACGCATTGAACCCTTCTATTGCCCGTGAAACCTCCTCGGCACAGGTGTCTCCCTGCACCCGAACTGGCCAGACCAGCACATGCCGGGGAAAACGGTCGGCCAGACGGTGCAGGATATCACGGATCACAGCACCGGTCGGCGAGGTCACGACACCGATCACTTGTGGCAAAAACGGCAACAGCTGCTTGCGGTCCTCGTCGAACAAGCCCTCGGCAGCCAGACGGCGTTTACGCTCCTCGAGTTGGGCCAGCAAGGCGCCCTCTCCCGCCGGTTCCATCGAGTCGATGACCAGCTGATAGCGTGACTGTCCGGCAAATGTTGTGATCTTTCCTGTGGCGATCACCTCCAGCCCCATTTCGGGCCGAAATCGCAAACGGCTGACATTGCCACGCCAGATCACCGAAGAGAGGGTGGATTTTTCATCCTTGATATCGAGATAGACATGGCCGCTGGCATGGACCGTCACCTTGCCCAATTCACCGCGCACCCGCACCTGCCCATAGGCATCTTCAAGCGTGCGTTTCAGCGCGCCCGACAATTCGCTGACGCTCCATTCGGGGATGTTACCGCTAGGTTGCTGTTCCATCACCCTATCATAAGCCAGATTCGGCAATCACCAAACCTGCAATGCGCCTGAAAGAGGACTGCAACCCCATCATCGGGGCGAGAGAGATGGGGAATAATCACCGCCAGCCCCTTTGCGTCACGCGCTTCAGGCTTTATGCCTAGTCGAAGTCCAGTCAAACCGGAGCGGGATTCGCCATGAAACTTTTATTGATCGGCTCGGGCGGTCGTGAACATGCCCTTGCCTGGGCTCTGGCAAAAAGCCCGCGCCTGGATAAACTGTTTATCACCCCGGGCAATCCCGGCACTGCGCAACTCGGCGAGAATGTGGCTCTGGATGTCACAGACCATGCCGCTGTTATCCAATTCTGCCAAAGCCATGCCATTGATCTGGCCATCATCGGTCCCGAAGCACCCCTGGTGGACGGGCTAGCCGATAGTATCCGGCATGCCGGCTTTGCCGTTTTCGGCCCCTCGGGAATTGCAGCACAGCTCGAAGGGTCGAAAGCCTTCACCAAAGCGCTCTGCGATGAAGCGGGTGTACCCACCGCCGCCTATGGCCGTTTTACCGATCCTGCCCAGGCCATTGCCTATGTCCGCTCCCAGGGCGCACCGATTGTGATCAAGGCTGACGGGCTGGCCGCCGGAAAAGGCGTGGTTGTAGCCCAGACGCTTAGCGAGGCCGAAGAGGCCATTGCCATGATGGCTTCGGGTGGTCTGGGCGCGGCAGGGTCCCGGATTGTTGTCGAAGAATGTCTGTTTGGCGAGGAGGTCTCCTTTTTCGTCCTGTCGGACGGTGAAACCGCCCTGCCATTTGCCTCCGCTCAGGACCACAAGGCGGTTGGGGATGGCGATACCGGCCCCAATACCGGAGGTATGGGCGCCTATTCTCCTGCCACCGTGCTGACTCCGGCTTTGACGCAACAGGTGATGGATGAAATCATTCTGCCATCGATCCGAACCATGAAGGCCCGCGGCACCCCGTTCCAAGGTGTGCTGTTTGCCGGTTTGATGCTGACCGCGTCCGGCCCCAAATTGATTGAATATAATGTGCGCTTCGGCGATCCCGAATGCGAAGTAATGATGCCGCGCCTCAAAAGCGATCTGTTGGACGTGCTGGAAGCCGCAGCCACCCAACGCCTGCACACCATCAACCTTGAATGGTATGACACCACCGCCCTCACCGTGATCTATGCCGCAAAAGGCTATCCCGGCACGCCAGAAAAGGGCAGCGAGATCAAAAATCTGGACCGGGCAAGCCAGCAGACCGACAGCCTGATTTTCCATGCAGGCACTGCCCGAACCCCTGATGGGCGCATCGTCGCAAATGGAGGGCGGGTTCTGGCTGTCACTGGGTTTGGTTCAACTGTTACCGAGGCGAAGGCACGCGCGACTGCGGCGCTTGATGTGATCGATTGGCCAGGCGGTTTTCACCGTACCGATATCGGTTGGCGTGAGATTGCGCGCGAACAGGGCCGCTGACCATGAGCCGGATCGACCGCCAGCAGGCCTTTTCAGGCACCAAGCCCGTCTCCGGTCACCTGGCGCTGCCGATTGAACCATTGGCTCGGTGGTGCGAGCAGACGATTGCAGGTTTTCAAGGCCCCCTGACCGTATCCCAATTCAAAGGCGGACAATCCAATCCGACTTATGCGATTGCCGCCCAAAGCGGTGATTATGTCTTGCGGCGCAAGCCACCGGGCAAATTACTGGCCTCAGCCCATGCGATAGACCGTGAATTCCGTGTACTATCGGCTTTGTCGAAGCAGGGTTTTCCTGTCGCACATCCTCTGGCTTTTTGCACCGATACCAGCATCATCGGCACTGAATTCTATATCATGAACCTCGTCAAAGGGCGGGTGATCTGGGAGCCTGAGATGCCGGCTGCCAACCCGCAAGAACGCCATGACACGTTCAAAGCCATGGCTGAAACACTGGCACAGCTTCATTCCTATGACCCTGTGGCGCTCGGTCTGGGAGATTTCGGCAAAGCCGAAGGATATGTGGCACGCCAGACCCGCCGCTGGAGCGAGAATTACCGTCTCTCCGCCACCGAAGAGATCGAGGACATGGACCGGCTGATCAACTGGTTGCCCGATCACCTTCCGAGCGCGTCCCGCGTCGCTATCGTGCACGGCGATTACCGGCTCGATAATCTGATTCTCGCCCCCGATAGCCCGGACATTCGTGCGGTGCTGGATTGGGAACTGGCCACTTTGGGTGATCCACTGGCCGATCTGGTCTACCATCTGATGACATGGGTGATGCCGCGCTCCGAGTCTGGAGCCGGCACCGGCAGTCTGTTGGGGCTTGATCTGGAGACTTTGGGCCTGCCGAGCCTTGAGCAACACGCCGCCCATTACGCGCAAAAAGCCGGACTAGACCAAATCCCGCATCTTGAAACCTATCTTGCCTATAATTTTTTCCGGCTTGCGGCGATCCTGCAAGGGATTGTCGGGCGCGTCAGAGACGGCACGGCCAGCAACGAAAATGCTGCAGCCATGGCAGCCCAGGTGCGACCGCTGGCCAGAGCCGGATGGGCCTATGCACAGAAATCCCGCCGTTAAACCGGTTCAACCGCGTTTGCCTGCGAAAAAATCCCGCAACATTTGCGCTGCCTCGCTCTCGCGCAAACCGCCATAGACATCCGGTGCATGATGGCAGGTGCTTTGCGAGAAAAAGCGGGGACCATGCTCAACCGCGCCGCCTTTGGGGTCGAAAGCGGCAAAATACAATCTGCGGATACGCGCCAGCGACAAGGCCCCGGCACACATCGCACAGGGCTCCAGCGTGACATACAGATCACAACCGATCAGCCGCTCGGACCCCGAAATGGCAGTTGCCGCACGGATGGCAATGATTTCGGCATGGGCTGTTGGGTCTTTCAGCTCCATAATCCGGTTGGATCCAAGCGCCAAAACCTCCGATCCGCGCATAATGACCGCCCCGACAGGCACTTCTCCGCGCCCTGCTGCCGCTCTGGCCTCGGTAAAAGCCAGCTCCATTGGAGAATTCATGGCTGATATGTCGCTTTTTTGACTCATCTTGCGCCTGCCCGCTCGTCATCCGTATCACAGTCTGCTATCAGCAGGGGATGACCGATGACAACAAAAAAGGCGGTGGACGTGGGGGCGATCGCCCTCCGCGCGACCGCACACCCCGCTCCTCCTCCTCAACCCCACGCCCGCCCTATAAAGGACGCGATGGCGACAGACCCGCACGTGCGGATGGAGATCGTCCGTTCCGCGCACGGCCAGGAGGTGATCGCCCATCAGGTGATCGGCCCCCACGCCGTGATGGAGACCGTCCCTTTACCCCGCGCGGTGACAGACCCTCTTACGGCGACAGGCCAGCCCGCTCCGATGGCGAGCGTCCGTTCCGCGCAAGGCCCTCGGGAGATCGTCCGAACGGTGATCGCCCATCGGGTGATCGGCCGCCACGCCGTGATGGAGACCGTCCCTTTACCCCGCGCGGTGACAGACCCTCTTACGGCGACAGGCCAGCCCGCTCCGATGGCGAGCGTCCG